>NZ_QAIU01000227.1:0-2222 GCF_003061205.1 Pseudomonas sp. HMWF006 | reverse complement strand
CAGCTCAGCGCGATTTACCCCGAGCGCATCTACTGCGTGCAGTACGACGAGTCGGATCTCGACTTCATCCAGCGCCTGTGCGAGGAGGAGGGGATTCACTACCACTTTCAGCACACCGCCAGCGGCCACAAACTCACCTTCGGTGATGACCAGACGGTGTTCCCCAAACTGGCGCCCGTGGCCTATCAGCAAGACTCCGGGCTGGTCGCGGACAAACCGGTGGTCAAGCGTTTCGGCCTACGTCTGGCCACGCGCACCAGCCGTACCACACGGCGCGATTACGACTTCGTCAAACCGAAGATCGAGCTGGAAAGCGATGCCAAAAGCAGCGCCCAACCCGATCTTGAGGACTACGACTACCCGGGCCGTTTCGTGGATCGCGACCGTGGCAAGCACCTGGCCAATCGGGCACTTGAACGTCATCGCAGCGACTATCGACTCGCCGAAGGCAACAGCGATCAGCCTATCCTGGTCAGCGGGCATTTCCTCGCCCTGACCGAACACGCCAATCCGACGTGGAATGACCTGTGGCTGCTCACCGAAATCTTCCACGAAGGCAAGCAGCCGCAGGTGCTGGAAGAGTCGGTGACCAGCGACACCACTGACCTGAAGGACGATTTCCACCAGGGCTATCGCAACCGCTTCAGCGCGATCCCGTGGGACGTCCCCTACCGTCCGCCGCTCGATCACCCGAAACCGAAAGTCCTCGGCACGCAAAGCGCCGTGGTCTGCGGCCCGGAAGGCGAGGAGATCTATTGCGATCAGTACGGCCGCGTAAAGGTGCAGTTCTTCTGGGATCGCGAAGGTAAGCACGATGACATGACCAGTTGCTGGATGCGCGTGGCATCCAACTGGGCGGCGGAAACCTTCGGCTCGATCAACATTCCACGAGTCGGCATGGAAGTGCTGATCACCTTTCTGGAAGGTGATCCCGATCAGCCGCTGATCACCGGTTGCCTTTACCACGGCGCGAATTTGCCGCCGTATAAGCTGCCGGATTTCAAGACCCTTGCCACCGTCAAGAGCAAGGAATACAAGGGCAGCCGCGCCAACGAACTGAGGATCGATGACACCACCAGCGAGATCAGCATCGCGTTGCGCAGTGATCACGGCGCGAGTGCGATCAACCTCGGTTATCTGACGCATCCACGCCCTAGTGGTGGTCAGCCGCGCGGCGAAGGGTTCGAATTGCGCACCGACCGCCACGGCGCAGTGCGTGCCGGGGCCGGTCTGCTGATCACCACCGAGCCACGTCCAAACGAGTCGAAACATCACAAGGATCTGCCGGAAACCGCCGAACGCCTCGCCACCGCGAGCGATCAGCAGGACGGTTTTGCCGTGCAGGCCAAAGAGCTGCAAGCGCAGGAAGCGGGCGATCAAGACGACGTGGCCAAAGCGCTGCACGCCCAGCATCAAGGCGTGCTGGGCTCGGGCCCGGCGAACATGACAGCCAACGAATTCCCTGAGTTCACCGAGCCGCATCTGGTGCTAGCCAGCCCGGCCGGCATCGCTCTGACCACGCCACGCTCCAGCCACATCGCCACTGGCGAACACTTGGCATTGAGCAGCACCGGCCACACCAGCCTCTCCATCGGCAAACGCCTGCTGGCCAGCGCCAGTCGCGGCATGCGCTTGTTCGTGCAAAGCATGGGCTGGCGTCTGGTAGCCGCTTCCGGTGACATCGACATGCGTGCGCTCAAGGACAGCATCAATCTGCTGGCCAAACTCAACATCACCGCCAATGCCGACCGCATCACCATCACCGCCAAGACCGAACTGGTGATCCAGGGCGGTGGCAGCGCCACGACCTACAACGCTGGCGGCATCACCCACGCCACCAGCGGCCCATATACGGCACATGCGGCGAACTTCGCCTACACTGGCGCGAAAAGTCTGGCCGGGGTGTTCCCGGAGCCACCGAAACCGGGCAAGGGCAACCTCGAACTGTTCAACCAGTACGCCGGGCGCCAAGGCATCAAGGAAGGCGATTACGAAGTCATCGATGCCTTGGGCAAAAGCATCAAGGGCAAGCTCGACGCCAAGGGTTTCGCCAGCGTCTCTGGCGCCGCACCGGGGCCAGCGCGCGTGTTGTTCGGCAAGGATCCGGCAGACACCTGGAGCGATGGCAGCTATATCGGCAAGCCGGAATGGCCGTTGAATCCGCCGGGCGCGGAAGACGTGCCAAGCCAGGTGCAAGCGATGGTCGCTCAAGTGTTGCCAAC
>NZ_QAIU01000226.1:10931-17660 GCF_003061205.1 Pseudomonas sp. HMWF006 | reverse complement strand
GTGTGGCGACGCGGCGCGGCAACCGGACGCTGTGAAAGCGACGTTTGCCGAAGGCATCGAACGCACCCTGCAAACCCTCGGCGACAAATACCCGACAGGCCCGGATGCCGCGCCGGGTGAGGGGCGGCGGAAAATGATCGACCTGCTGTCGCGTGCTGCCGGTGCGATTATCCTGTCGCGCGCCTGTCCGGATGATTCCGCGCTGGCGGATGAGATTCTTCAGGTGTGCCGCGCCGAGATGCTGGCTTCATTGCCCGTGGATGACGAGACGGCGGTGTAGAAAAATAATTTGAACCGCTTCAGGGGCGTGCTCGCCTAATGATCAGCTTGTGGTCAATCGCGCAGGCACCGTGCCAATACCGGCATACTCCGAGAGGTGGTCAACGTGGCTAAAGACGAAAAGAAAAGCAAAGGTGAAGCTTCGAAAGCCAGCAAGGACTTGAAAGACAAAAAGGCCTCGCCGGCGAAGAAATCTGCGGCGGCTGCGGCGCTTTCAAAATCTTCCGAAAAGAAAGACAAGAAAAAAGACGTCGAACCGAAAAAATCTGCCAAAAAAGCCGATAGCAAACCCGATAGGGCCAAGGAACCGAAGAAGGCCGAAAAGACCGCGAAAAAGAAAAAGTGACCACTGCGATCTGCCAGGGCATTGCGCCCTGGCTTGCTCAGGCCGTGTGGCCGACGACTATTGATCTGTGCGCCGACACCGGCCCTTGGCAAACTCACACTTTTTCACAAAGACCTCCCGGCAACCATTCGATGGCAGAATCCCCTTAACTTGAAAGTTTTGGAGACCACCATGCTTCGTGTGTTCGAACGAAGACTCGACCCTTTTCCTCCTGACGAGGTCCCACCACCCCCCTACGGACTGGCCCGCTTTCTCTGGGCCTGCACGCGCGGCGCGCGCGGTTATGTCCTGGCGCTGGCATTGCTCAGTGCGGCCGTGTCGATTTATGAAGCGTGGCTGTTTTCCTTCCTCGGACAGGTCGTGGATCTGTTGTCGACCTGGCAGGCCGGCGGTGAAGCCGCTGTGCAGGAGAGTCGAGTGTTGTGGGGCATGGGCATCGTCATGGTGTTCAGTGTCGGGCTGGTGGCGTTGCGCACGATGGTGCAGCACCAGATTCTGGCGATTAACCTGCCGTTGCGCCTGCGCTGGGACTTCCATCGGCTGATGCTGCGGCAGAGCCTTTCGTTTTTTTCCGATGAGTTTTCCGGCCGGGTTACCACCAAGGTCATGCAGACCGCGCTGGCGGTGCGTGATGTGCTGTTTACCCTGATCGAGATCCTGCCCGGCATCGGTGTGTATTTCATTGCGATCATCGCGCTGGCCGGCGGCTTTGCATTGAAACTGATGCTGCCGTTCCTGGCGTGGGTCGTGTTGTTCGGGCTGGCCATGTGGTACTTCGTGCCGCGTCTGGGCAAAGTGGGGCAGGAGCAAGCCAATGCGCGGTCGATGATGACCGGGCGGATCTCCGACGCCTACACCAACATCACCACGGTGAAACTGTTCTCGCACTCCAACCGTGAGGCGCACTTCGCCCGGGCGGCGATGGAAGATTTCAAATTGACCGGTTTTCGCCAGATGCGTCTGGTGAGTCTGTTCGAGATCGTCAACCAGGCTCTGGTGGTGGCGTTGATCATGTCCGCCGGCGGTTACGCGTTGTGGCTGTGGCACCAGGGTGACGTCGGCGCAGGTGCCGTGGCGGCAATCACCGCGATGGCGTTACGCATCAATGGCATGTCGAACTGGATCATGTGGCAAATGACTTCGCTGTTCGAAAGCATCGGCACTGTTCAGGATGGCATGGCGACGCTGACCCAAGGCGCCAAAGTCCAGGACGCACCGGATGCCGGTGTGCTGGTGACCACTGGCGGCGCGGTCACGTTCGATAAGGTGCGTTTCAACTACAACGGCGAGCGTCAGGTGTTCGACGGCCTCAGCCTGAGCATCCGGCCCGGGGAAAAAATCGGTCTGGTCGGTCGCTCCGGCGCCGGCAAATCCACGCTGATCAACCTGCTGCTGCGTTTCTACGATGTCGACAGCGGGGAAATTCGCATCGACGGGCAGAACATCGCGCACGTGACCCAGGACAGTCTGCGCAGTGCCATCGGCATGGTGACCCAGGACACTTCGCTGCTGCACCGTTCCATTCGCGACAACATTGCCTACGGCCGACCGGATGCGACCGACGCGCAAGTGCGCCGCGCTGCGGCCAATGCGCAGGCCGATGAGTTCATCAGCCAGTTGAGCGATCGTCAGGGGCATACCGGTTACGACACCCTAGTGGGCGAGCGGGGTATCAAGCTCTCCGGTGGTCAGCGGCAACGCGTTGCGATTGCCCGGGTCATGCTGAAAAACGCGCCGATCCTGTTGCTTGACGAAGCCACCAGCGCGCTGGACTCGGAAGTCGAAGTGGCGATTCAGGAAAGCCTCGATGAGATGATGCAAGGCAAGACCGTGATCGCGATTGCCCACCGACTGTCGACGATTGCAGCGATGGATCGGCTGATCGTCATGGACGACGGGCGCATCATCGAACAGGGCACGCACAGCGAACTGCTCGAGAAAAACGGCGTGTATGCGCGGCTGTGGGCGCATCAAAGCGGTGGCTTCCTGGGCGAGGACAAGGGCGTGATCGAGGCGGTGGACCCGGCGTGAATGCGGAGCGCGGCGGGTGAATTCAGCTGATTTCTTTGCAAAATGTACCTATCAGTTACTGCATCGTTTCAGCGCTGCTTGTATTCTTGGCCAGAAGAAGGATGGATGGCTGCCGCTATTGCCCTGACCCAATGTTGCTGGAATGGAAAACCGGACTTTCCTTAAGGTAGTAACGTGAAGCGTGATTCCCACCTGGTGGTGCTTTTGCTGTTGGTCATTGGCTGCTCTCTCGCGTCATTGACGGTGTGGAAGGTATTGGCCTCCCGTGAGCGGGCACTGGAGGAGGTGAATGTCCATGGCTTGAACCTGACTCAGGCGCTGGCGACTTACTCCGAGGGCATTGTCCGCCAGAGTTCGCTGCTTTTGCTCGGGCTGGTCGAGCGCCTGGAGACCGAAGGCAGCGGTCCTGCGCAGATTCAGCGACTGACTGCACTGGTCGAGCGCCAGGAACCGCTGATGCCACAGCTCAGTGGCATCACGATCTACGACACTCAGGGCCGCTGGCTGATGTCCTCCAACCGGCCGATTCCAGCCGGGGCCAATAGCAGTGATCGGGTCTATTTCATCCATCACCGTGACGATCCGTCCCGCGAGACCTTTATCGGTCCGCCAATCCAGAGCCGCTCCAATCAGGAATGGGTGATCACCGTCAGCCGTCGCTTCAATGGTCCCGATGGCGAGTTCGCCGGTGTGGTGGCGGTGACCCTTGGGGTGGAAAACTTCCTGCGACTGTTTGGAAAAATTGATGTAGGCCAGGAGGGCGCGATCGGTTTGTCTTATACCGATGGCACGTTGCTGGTTCGCTATCCTTTCCGCGAACAGGACATGGGCCGCAACTTTTCCAAATCGCCCATCTACGCCAAATACCTGGTTGATCGATCCGTCGGCACTGCGTCGTTCACCTCCAGCCTGGACGGTGTGGAAAGGCTCTACGCTTTTCGCAAGAGCGACCGGTTGCCGCTGATCACGACCGTCGCCCTCGGCAAGCGCGAAGCCCTTGCTGCGTGGCGAATGGAGGCGTTGCTGTCGGCGGTGGTGGTCACCGGATTGCTCGGCCTGACGGGGCTGATCGGCTGGTTTCTGATCCTCGATATCCGCCGGCGCACGGCGGCCGAGGATCAATTGCGCGGGGCTCAGCAGCAGTTGCTGTCGTCAAACCGGCAACTTGAGTTGCTGGCGATGAAAGACGCCCTGACCGGTCTGGCCAACCGGCGCTGGTTTGATGAGAGCCTGGCGATGGAAGCCCGACGAGCACAGCGTGACGGCACGACGCTGGCCTTGCTGATGATTGATATCGACTACTTCAAGCGTTTTAACGATGCGTTCGGGCATGTGGCTGGCGACGCCTGCCTGCAGAGGGTGGGCCGCATTCTCGAAGCGTGTGTCAGGCGGCCGTCGGATCTGGTGGCGCGCTATGGCGGCGAAGAGATGGGCATCATCATGCCTGACACCGACAGTGATGGTGCCGCCGTGGTGGCGCAACTGATCCTCGACCGTTTGCAGCAAGAGCATATTGCGCACGACACCAGTCCGTTCGGTCGGCTCAGTGTGAGCATCGGCATGGCGACCGCTAGCGGTTCTCGACTGGACAATGTGCAGGGGTTGATCGAGATGGCAGATCAGGCGTTGTACAGCGCGAAGGCGCAGGGTCGTAACCGTTTCGTGCGGGGGATTAGTGAGAGCGAATCCGGGTAACGTCGTCAGACCTCGGTTTATCGTCGAGCATAAAAAAACCGGCCTTGCGCCGGTTTTTTTATGCTGCGAATGCCTTAGAGCGCCGCTTTTACCTGCAAGCCAAACACCAATGCATTGTCGATGCCCTGCCCGGAAAACGCGCCCGGCTCGATGATGTATTGCACATTGGGGCGCAAGGTCAGCCACGGGGTGGCCTGGTAACCGTAACCGAGTTCGATCAACTGTTCGGCACTGTCCAGGTTCGGGAATGCCGCGCCGTTGGCCAGCGCCACCTCTTGCTGCACGTCACGACTGCGCGGGTTCGGCACGGCCCGGCCATAACCGAGCGCGAGGGTGTCACGCGGGCGCCCTTCGAACGGTTTGTATAGCACCACGCCGGTGCCGTACCACTTGCTGAACGGCGAAGCCGCTTCACTGGCGGCCGAGTATTGACCGAAGGCGTGCAGACTGCGGCCCTCGGACGATGCCGAACGCCACACGGCCTGGTCGATCAGCAGGTAATGACCGCCGCGACCGGACACGTCTTTGCCGCTACCGATGCGTTTCACGTTGGAGCTGTCGTAGTAATAGCCAAGCTTGTATTCGCCGGGCAACTGCCCCGCGTGCTTGTAGACCAGTTCGATCGGCACCACAGTGCCCGTGGTGTGCTTCGGTCCCAGGTGCCAGGCACGACTGGAATTGCCGTTGCTTTGCGGATCGACATTGAACGCGGCGACGCGCAGCTGCCACGCCGACGACAGGTCGTATTTCACCCGCACGCCCAGATGGGCATTGGGGTAGTTGGTCCAGCCGCTGCCACCGGACATGTTCAACGGATGGCCGCAGAAGCCGGCGTTCATGAAGTTGCAGAGAATGCCGCTGTCGAGGCCACCAAGGTCGTTGCCCATGGCCATGTAACCCAGCTTCACGTTGAGCGCCGGGGTGAACAGGCTGCGCTCGTAGCTGAGCTCGGTCAGGCGGGTGTAGAGGCCGCCGTAGTTTTCCTGAATCGGCAGACGGTTGCCGACCAGGTCTTCCGAGGCGCTGTTGCCGCGCCGGTCGTTGATGGTCAACTGGACCTTGCCGGCGTTCTCCACGCCATACAGCTTGCTCAGGTCGAACTGTGCGCCGAGCTTGATGTTCTGCGAGTAACGGCCCGAGCGATGCAGGCCGCCGTCGGCGTTGTAAGCCATTTCACCGGTGTAGTCACCGGTGAATTTGATGCCGTCTTCGTCCATCTGGTGGCGCAAGCCACCCCAGTCGCCGGTCAGGGTATTGCGGCTGAGGAGGTTGGCATCGGTGTCGGCAAAGGCGGGCAGGGTGGCGCTGCAGGTCAGGCCCAACAGCACGCCGTTGAGCCAGCCGGTATGAGAAAAACGAAACATGGAGATCTTCCTGCTCAAATCGAGGGCGATAGCGCGAAGCAGCGCGGCACCCTCAGGTGCCGCGCGCAAAAGAAAGTGCCCGTGGTCAACACGGGCACTTCGGCTTACGGCAAGGCGTAGGCCATCACGTAGTCGCCGCGATCGGTCGACTGGCGTGCACCACCGGCGGTGACGACGATGTACTGCTTGCCGGTCTTCGGCGAAACGTAGGTCATCGGGCCGCCCTGACTGCCGACGGGCAGACGCGCTTTCCAGATTTCTTCACCGTTGCCGCTGTTGAAGGCGCGCAGGTAGAAGTCCTGGGTGCCGGCGATGAAGATCAAGCCACCTTGGGTCGACAGGGTGCCGCCGAGGGTTGGCAGACCGATCTTGATCGGCAGGTGCATGCGGATGCCCAGGGGACCGGTGTCTTCAACGGTGCCGACTGGAACCTGCCAGGCGACTTTCTGCGTCTTCATGTCGATCGCCGTCAGGGTACCGAACGGCGGAGCCTGGCAAGGGATGCCGGCCACCGACAGGAAGCGGTTCTTGTTCACCGCATACGGCGTGCCCTTGAGCGGTACGGCGCCCATGCCGGTGTTCAGCGCTTCGCCACCGGACGAGGCCTGCGCCTTGTTCTGCGACGGGATCATCTGAATCCACAGACCCAGGCGCATGTCGTTGACGAAGATGAAGCCGTGCACCGGGTCAGTGGAGATGCTGCCCCAGTTCATGCCACCCAGCGAACCCGGGAAGCTCAGGGATTTGTCAGTACCCGGCGCGGTGTACAGGCCGTCATAACGCATCGACTTGAAGTCGATCCGGCACAACAACTGGTCGTACGGCGTGGCACCCCACATGTCGGATTCGGTCAGGTGCTGCGCGCCGATCTGCGGCATGCCCACCGATTTCGGCTGGGTTGGCGAGTACGGTTCGTTCGGGATGTTCGCGGCTTTGACCGGGACTTCCTTGACATCGGTCAGCGGCTTGCCGGTGGCACGATCCAGGACATAAATCTGCCCGGCCTTGGTGCCG
>NZ_QAIU01000226.1:0-10921 GCF_003061205.1 Pseudomonas sp. HMWF006 | reverse complement strand
GGTCGAAGTCCCAGAGGTCGTTGTGCACGGTCTGGAACACCCAGCGCTCATCGCCAGTGCTGGCGTCCAGCGCGAGGATCGAGGCGCCGTAGGTGTGATCGAGTTTGCTGCGCTCGACACCGTAGATGTCGGTGGACGAACTGCCCATCGGCAGGAACACGGTGTTGGTCGCCGGGTCGTAGGACATCGGCGCCCAGCTGTTCGGCGTGCTGCGCACATAGGTGCTGCCGTCGGCCGGTGCCTTTTTATCCTGTGGGTTGCCCGGGTCGAAGGCCCAACGCATGGCGCCGGTGATCACGTCGAAACCACGGATCACGCCGCCCGGCATGTCGGTTTGCACGTTGTCGGCCACGCGCCCGCCGACCACGACTGTGGTACCGGCCATCAATGGCGCGGAGGAGAGCTGATAGTAGCTGTCCGGCACATCACCCAGACCGGCCTTCAGATCAACCTGACCGTTGTTGCCGAAACCCTGGCAGAACTCGCCGGTGTCGGCATCGACCGCGATCAGACGTGCGTCGATGGTGTTGGTCAGCAGGCGGCGCTGGCAGTTGGCGGCCGGCGCAGGTTTGGCTTCGACGATGCTCGAATTGCCCGGCTGAGCGATGGCCTTGGTGGCATCGAAATAGGCCATGCCACGGCAACGCTGCCATACTTTCGACTTGGCGTTGATCGCGTTTTTCCACAGTTCCTTGCCGGTGTCGGCATCCAGCGCGATCAGGTTGTTGTGCGGAGTGCAGATGAACACCTTGTTGCCGATCTGCAGCGGGGTGAGCTGATCTTCGGCGCCGTTGCCATCGCTCTCGGCGATGTCACCGGTGTGGTAGGTCCACGCGACTTTCAGTTTGTCGACGTTGGTGCGGTTGATCTGATCCAGCGCGGCGAAACGGCTGCCACCTTCGGTGTTGCCGTAGTGCGCCCAGTCTTTCTGCGCCTTGTCCGGCTCCACTGGCGTGAGCCCCGGGCCCGTGCCGGTGGCTGCTACCGTTGGGTGCGCGACAAACATGTTAGCGGCCGCGACGGCCAGGCCGACCGCGAGTACAGCTGCCAGCGCATAAGCACCGCGCCCAGGAACGCCACCGCTGGCACGCTTGAGCATTGGATAAACCAGCGCGACCGCCAGACCCACCGCACTGAACATGAACAGGCGCGAGAACACCGGCCAGAACACCAGCCCGGCATCGCTCACGGCCCAGATCGCGGTCCCGAGCAGGAACGCTGCGAACAACCACGCACCCGCCGGTTTGAAGCGTGCGATCAGCCATCCGGAAACCGCCATCACCAGACCGCCCATCAGGAAGTACCACGACCCTCCCAGGCTGACCAACTTCACGCCGCCAGCAGCGAGCGCCAAGCCGAGCAGGGCGATGATCACGCCCAGCCCGACCAGAATGAATTTAGAAAGGCCAGAGAGGCCTTGACTCTGCTTCACGTTGAATGTCCCGTTGAAATGAGAAGGGGATTATATAGTTAGGTAACTACCTAGTTAAATCATAAATTCAGTAATAAAGCGTTGTCGGTTATCGAATAACGCGCCTTAGCCGAAACGGCCGTTCTCAGAGGGTTGAAGAGCGCTTGTGAATGACTGAAAAAGTGGTTTTTCTGTCAGGAAAAATGCGGGTTATGACAGTGTTGCCGTTATGCCGCACTCAACCACCGTCAGTGCTCAGCCGACGCACGGCGATAAAAACAGCTTAGCCCACGTATTGCTCGAGTCCTGACAGCAGCGCCTCGAAGGTCACTTTGCAGCGCGGACTGTTGCGTAAATCTTCATGCATGGTCAGCCAACTGGTGAGTCTGGGTTTGAAGGGGTGTGCGAGTACGCGCACCAGCGCAGGGTCACGTTGCGCCACTCGCACCTGGCACACGCCGATGCCCACCCCGGCACGAATCATCGCCAGTTGCGCGAGATCGCTGTCGGTACGCAAGGTGAAGTGTTCACGACGCCATTGCGGCAACCAGTGCCTGGCGCTGCGCAGAAAGGGCGTCTCCTGGTCAAAGCCGATCAGCGCGTGTTCAGTGAGCTGTTCCAGTGTCTGCGGTGTGCCTCGCGCATCGAGGTAGCGGCGGTGAGCATGCAGGCCCAGTTCGATATCGCCGATGCGCCGGGCAATCAGCGAACCTTGCTCGGGCGCAACCATGCGCACGGCGATATCAGCCTCGCGGTGCAACAGGTCCTGAACGCGATTGGTCAGGACCAGCTCAACGTTCAGTTCCGGGTACTGTCCTTGTAAGCCGGCAATAACCGGAGGCAGCACTTCGGCGCCCACGACTTCGCTGGCACTGATGCGCACCGTGCCTCTGACGCCGCTTCCTTGCGCCTCGGCTGCGCGCAGCAGTGCGGCAGCATTGGCCTGCATGGATTGCGCGAAGGGCTTGAGGGCCTGCGCGGCTTCGGTCGCCAGCAACCCTTGTTGGGAGCGAGTGAACAAACTCACGCCCAGTTGCTGCTCGAGCGTGTCGATATGGCGCCCGACCGTAGGTTGCGCAACCCCCAGTGCTCGAGCGGCACCCGACAATGATCCTTCCTGCAGCACGCTCAGGTACGAGCGGTACAGTTCCCAGCTGATGTTGTTGTCCATGCATAAAT
The DNA here is from genome assembly GCF_003061205.1 of Pseudomonas sp. HMWF006. NCBI lineage: Bacteria > Pseudomonadati > Pseudomonadota > Gammaproteobacteria > Pseudomonadales > Pseudomonadaceae > Pseudomonas > Pseudomonas sp. HMWF006. The sequence goes on along the minus strand of NZ_QAIU01000226.1, from coordinate 8,331 downwards.
GTATAGCTGGTAGCCGGTTTTAAGCAATTTCATTGAGTCGACGGCGCATTCAGACTCTTCTCATTCCAACGAGAGGACGATCAACATGATCTTGAGTCGACGCGTTTTGGTACTGGGTGCAACGGGAGGTATCGGCGGTGAAGTGGCGCGCAGGCTGCGCGAATCCGGCTGGCAGGTGTGTGCGCTGCGACGCGGTGGTCGTCCACCTCACGAAGGGGCTGAAGGCTTTACCTGGTTTGATGGGGATGCGATGAATCGCCAACAGGTCATGGCGGCGGCACAGGGCTGCTCGGTCATTGTCCACGCGGTCAATCCACCCGGTTATCGTGACTGGGACAAGCGGGTCTTGCCCATGATCGACAACACCATTGCGGCCGCTATTGCACAAGGGGCGACCATCGTCCTGCCGGGCACTGTTTATAACTACGGGCCAGACGCATTCCCGTTGCTGCACGAAGACTCACCACAACACCCCGTGACCCGCAAAGGCGCGCTGCGGGTCGAGCTTGAACGACATCTGCGCGAAGCCAGCACCCAGGGATGCCGGGTAATCATCGTGCGTGCCGGCAACTTCTTCGGGCCGGTGCCGGGCAACAACTGGTTTTCCCAAGGGCTGGTCAAGCCGGGGCGGGCAGTCACCCGTGTACTGGTACCCAGTGCCAAGGGCATCGGCAATCAGTGGGCCTATTTGCCGGATGTCGCCAACACCATGACGCAACTGCTGGAGCGCAGAGAAACGCTTGCACCGTTCGCCGCGTTTCATATGGACGGTCATTGGGATGCGGATGGCAGGCAAATGGCCGAAGCCATACGCCGCGTTGTGGCAAGACATGGCGGTAAAACGCCAAGGATCAAAGCGTTTCCCTGGTGGTTGATCAATGTGTTGTCGCCCTTTGTCGAAACGTTTCGTGAAATGCAGGAGATGCGTTACCTGTGGCAACAACCGGTAAGGCTGAACGGCGCGCAGTTGCAATCGACCTTGGGTCGCGAGCCGCATACGCCGCTGGATGAAGCTGTGGAGGCGACGCTGGTGGGGTTGGGGTGTGTTGATCAGTCTTATGATGCGCTCTCTCGCCGTCGGCCCGCAGCGAGAATGCGTTCGTAGAACGACTCTGCAAGCATCTTTTCCTCCCTGAGAACACCTCGGCCAACGCAGAAAAAACGAATTAACCTGGCGGCAGACCCCAGGCCTCTGCAAGCTGCCTTGCTGAGGCCGCAGGCAACACGGTCGAACCGCTGCGCCGAATCAGTGACGCATGCTCGCCAAGACCTTCGACAAGCAGAGCCGACTCCAATCGAGGCTCAACGACATAGTCCCAGCCAAGTCCGAGCCATGGGCATCGTCCGCCGACGCTGGCGAAGATGGCAGGGGTTGCTTGGGTGGCATAGTCGGGGAGTGCTGGCGCGTTTGGTCGCGATTCCCGGGCCTTCACTGCTGGCACATGCAGTTGCAGGGCGCCATGCGTGTTGCGTGTTACCTCCATACCTCCGAGCAGCGCGATGTCGAAGGGCACAGCCTGATCACGGGTCGCATAAAAATAGGCCATGCGCCGGATGTTGTCGTAGTCGGCGAGCGCCCGGTAAAGGTAGGCGCAGATGACGCCCAACATCGGGTCGGCATGCTTTTCATGCCGCAGGTCTGCAGCCAGTCGATCAACGCTATCAGCTCGCAAGTGCCCGTCAGAGAATTCACGAAGGGTCCGCATGCCCGCCAGATACCTTTGCGGCGAACTGTGCGCTCCGTACACCTGGAAAACATCTCCGTTGGGGCTGGGGACGACGGCGGTATACAGACCTGCGTAAGGTACGACAGGCGTAACTTGCTCCTTGCCCATGTGCACCAGAACAGGCGCCCCTTGAGTGCGGAGTTCAACGTAAAACTCGTTGACGGGGGGCTCGGATCTGAGGGCGTGAGTCGCACGGTTGGACAACAGCGTCGCCTGTTCACCCCAGACAATGAGATTTGCGTCACCGGCACGGTCGATCTCCAGGAATCGACGTTGAACCACCCAGGTCATCGACTCTGTTCTGAGCTGTTCGGACAACTCCTTTATCATTTGCCTATGGCGAGGCGTATCCATGTCGATGTTGTGCAGTTCATCCATGTCCTCTCGCAGATGTGTGATTCCGGCGACCACTTCGCGACTGTCTGGATCTTTTGATTTAGATCGCCTGAACCATGAGAGTTTGTTGAAAAGGCGATAGCGCAAGGTGCGCTGCTGAACTGAACGCTGGGTTGTTATTTCCTCGGCGGTGAACCCAGCAGAATCCAGAGCCTCGTCTTTTTTTTCAGTGCCCAGCACCGCTACCGTGCTTCCGGATGGCCACGGTTGCATGTCGTCAGGGGGCTTGAGTGGGGTCGCAGTGTCGTAAAGTACCACGGCGTCGGGATCGACCTGGCAGTGAGGGTCGAGCTTGAGGTGGTACTCGCGAGCGCGTTCGGCCGTGCGCGAGCGAGCAAATTTACCCAACGCATTCGTGGTTATGAGCCCATTTTCAATGGCAGTGGGCTCCAGTCCCCAGAGAATATCCGCGATGACACCCGAGAAGATGCATTTGCCCGGTGCGGCGCCAGCAGGGTCTCGAACCATGTAGCCCAGTTGGCCGTCATGGCAGCAAGCGAGGCTATCGAAATTTGTTTCGTCGGCCCGGGTGCCTTGCACAAGGATCCCGCGCGAACCATCGAGGCGCATTAGCTCCAGGCTTTGGGGGGCTTCGCGGCACGCGTCGGTGATCAGCGTTATGCGTTTGACGCCGAGCAGAAACATTTCCTCGTAAAACCTGTCGACCACAATGCGGTACTTCATCAGCAGCGAGTCGCTGAACAGCCAGAAGATCTCGCCAAAATTCGACCCCGTCAGCCCATGTCCGCAAAAAGACAGGATCAATTGGTCAACGACGTCGGCACCCGCTGGAAACAGTTCGTCGACGGCTTGTTGTACGCGCACCCGTGTGACCGGGTTTGGCTTGTTATTGACCCAGCCGTCGTCGACGACTTTGACGTTGTCGACGCCGAAACCAGAGCGCAGTGCCCATTCCCCCATGGAGCGCGCGGCTAAAACGGCGCCATCCAGATAGGCGAAATCCAGGACCTCTTTAGCAACAGGTGTCACGGTGCTTACGCCGATTGCCAGACACACTCGCCTAACCATGGGGACGCTCCAAAAGATGTTTGGTGACGAACGTATAAAAGTGCATGGGTGACACAAGCCAGTGCCAGCCTGGAGGACGAGGAGGCGTGAGCCGTTCGGCCAGCACGATGAGACCTGCCAATAACATCACCGGGATATGCCAGGTCCCGCTCACCAGCGGCACCAGCATCCACGCCCAGCACGAAACAATACAAAACAGGCCATGGCGCATGCCGAAGGTCAGGCAGTCCTTGTCGGCTGGCCAGCCAAACAAGCCGATCCGCTGGGGTTGATGCACTCGATTGAGTGCTGCGCGATGCCACGGGCTTGCGCTCCAGACCAGCGCGATCAGCAATGTCACGATGAACACGTTTTGGCCCAGCGTGAACTGGAGCAACAACGCCAAGACCCATAGAACAGGGCCGGCGGCCATCCACAACGCACAATAGCCGAACAGAAACAGCGCGGATGCACGCATTCGCCGACGTGCCAGGCTGGAGTGCCAGACATGCATGAGCGGCATTGCCAACAGGGGCGGCATCATGGCCAAAAGCATCAGGAACCAGCCGGTGAGGATGCGGTGCAGCGGGTTCAGCGCGAGCTCCGCCTGTAACGCCGCCGGCCAGCGAGTGACGATCGACAGTCCGTTCACCGCTACGCAAAACGCGGGACCTTCACTGCTCACATCGTTGTAGAGGGAAAAGGCCAGGCCCACGCCTGCCGTGGCCAGCAGAATTGGCCACGGTGCGTAAGTAAAACTGCGTAGAACCAGACCTGGCCGCATGAGTCTGCCCTCAAGTCACGACGCCACTGCGCTTGAGAACGCTGATGCGCTCAACCGTTATCGGTGCTTCATCGGAAATCTGCTCGACAGGTACCAGCGTCACGCGCAGATGATTCGGATCGAAGTCCCCGGCGGCCGTGAGCCGTTGAGCCAGATCGGTAATATCAATCGTATAACCCAACCCGTTGTGTTCGCCGTCTTTTTCCGAAGCAACGTTGAGACCGAAAAGCGTCAGGCTGCCGGCGTACCGGTCAGGGTCGAGCACCGGGTTGGCGCCGTCAGGCAGATTGACGTACACATCCAGCAGCGGTGACGGTGCGGAGCCACGCACGGATTCCAGGGCCAGGTAGAGTCGGGCCACCGCCTTACCCGGCGATGTCGCGCCCATGGTCGCGATGCTACTGGAGGCCGCCGTGGGTTCGAGGTCGATATGACTGTCCACCGGCGCACTGCCGATCGTGACGGCAGCGGCATTGGCGCCGATGGGCTGTACCGTTTGCTTGCTGGGCGAACCCATATTGACCCGTGCCACTGCATTCACTCCCGGCTTTACACCCGTACCGATGCTCAAATCATCATAGGGCCGATAAAATTTGCCGCCCTTCAACGTGTCTTTGCTAGTAAAGGTTACGCCAGGTGCGTTGTCGCCGGGGACCGGCATGATAAAGCTGCGGTTGGCCGGACCATTGAGCCAGAGTGGGTCGTGGACCATGGTCTTGCCCGGCGTGTTCATCCAGGCTTCCCAGAGGCGATCAATGTTGCAATGGTGCAGCCAGAATATAGGGTCAAGACCTGCCAGATAGGCATTGCCCATGTAACCACCGACGAGACCGTGAACCGTGTTGTGCGGGTTGCTCTCCAGTTCTCCGGTGATGTCCGCGAACTGGACGAAATCGCCAGTGATTCCGCCACCGAATCCCAGGTTTCCGTTACCGACGATAAAATCATTCTCTTCCATCGCTTCAAGGCTGAACCCGCCCCCGGGCTTGATCGCCTTGATTCCGGGGCGTCGAGGGTATTTGCACAGCGGGTTCGGGCTGCCGTCGGGTAAGGTTTTTTCTACAAAGGCCTCAGGCAGATACAGGGCTTTCGGATCGCTGCTGTTGAGGTAGTTCCAGTAGGGAAGGGTCCAGTCGTCCCCCGTCAATTCTTTCACTTTCGCTGCGACGATTGCTTCGAACGAAAACAGGTACGCCCGGTGCCAGGAGAGGAAATACCAACTGCCGTGCTGACACTGATTGCCGTACGTCTTGTTGGTCAAGTCTGCTGGAATCGGGGTATTCGCCTTGATCAGATTTTCGTTGAGCCACAACTGAGGATGGAATCCATGCATGGCGCCGAGGAATTTCCAGCTCGTGCGGTCCTGTATCGGTTGCGCGTCCAGCGCCTGCATTGCCTTGGCGTAGTTCAGCAATGTCTTGTTCCATCCTGAACCCAGTGTTGCAACATCCTGGCGAAAAGCGGTCATGATAGGTGCTCCGTTGCGGTTAGGTGATGTCTCCCCCAACTTCAGTGCCGGTCTTCATCACGTCAGATCCGGCACTTTTCAAGCAGCCACAGCGCTACTCTGTCTGCAGCAATAGATGGACATCGATGACCGGGTTGCCCATCAGCTTCTGCGGGAAGCGATCCCCTACGAAGGTCTTGTCGACCGGTTCTACCCAGACACTCAGTTTGCCGCCCGCTATATCCGCCATTGGCAGTTCGAAATCGAACTGCGCCATCGCGTTGCTCACGCAATTGGCACAGCTTTGCACCTCAACCGGCTGGAACAGCGCTCTGGAGGCGATCGTCCTTCCGTCCTTTTGCAGGTGCACCCGGAAACTGCCGGGGATTTTCAGACGATTGATGCCGCTGACGCGTACGTTGACTCGATCGGTCTCGACCGTGAATTGTTTGTTCGCGGCGAGCGTACGCTGGGTCTTGGGCAGAAAATCGACGTTCGAAGCTGTGGCAGGCGGGTCGTAATCAATATCAAGCTGACCTGCCGAGTCGATGATTGCCAGGGTGTTCAGTTCCAGTGCGCTGTGGGTGAATGGATTCAGAACCTCGAGCGCTGGATCGTTGAATATCTGAAAACTGATCGGGTCGGTAGCCTCGTTGATAGTGGTCAACAGCCCTTGCAGGTCGGTGGCCAGCATTTTCTTCTGCCATTCCCAGAACAGTCGGTCCCAATTGCAGTGGAAGAACCAGAACACCGGGTCGAACGCCGCAACTTCCTGTTGTTGCATCGTCGGACCAATGGAGTCATGGCCACTGTCGTGGGCGGCAATGATGGTGTTGTGACTGGCACCGGACCAGTAGCCATGAAAGTCTTCCCAGTCGGTTTTGCTCATTGCCCGGTTGACGTCATCGGTCACGCCGTTATCAATCAGGTTCTGGGCAATCGTGTCGTAGTCAAAACGGGTGGTGACGTACCCTTCGGGGAAATCCGCGCCAATGGTTTTCGGTAGCACGTATTGGTCGAAGGGTGGGCTTTTAAGCACGTCGGGGAAGGGCGTGGTGATATCCCAATAAGGCAGGGTCACGTTCTCGCAACCAGGCACCGATCTCAGGGCATTTTCGAAGCTGACCAGATAGGCCCGGTGCCAGGGGTTGTAGCCCGGTACGTGGTGCATGCAATAGGTATTGGGTGCCGGAAACCAGTGATAGCCCGCCTGGACGAAATAGCTGTTCGGGTCAGCGGGATCGAGGGCCTTAATGGCGGAAAAAGCTTTTTTGAGCTGATCGAGTTCGTTGCTCGACAAGGTGGTGATGTCCTTGCGCATCCTGCCGGCCGGGGCCGCGGTGCTGAACAATGAGCGTGCCGCGAAGTCGGCCTGGCTCGCTTGAGTCACGGGCACGCCTTTGGGGTAGCCATTGTTCATCCAGTTGAGGAAGGTACCCACCCAGTCGGCAGGCCAGGGATTACCCGGCGGCATGTTGCCTGCTGCAACTTGTTGATAGATGTCGCCGGCGTGGTTCATCACCGCGTCGTAGCTGGCCAGGTCGAGACCTTGTCTGGCCATGTGCGCGCGGTCCACGGATGTGAACATGTCGCGAATCTGCGCATACCAGGTGGGGTTGGTGATGGGGGTTGCGGTCATGTCTGACTCCTTGTCGTCGGTAACAATCGAAGTTTCAGTGGATCGAGTGTGGCTCGCCGGCGGAACTACCCAGACGACCCGCGAGCGTCCTGCAAGCGATAGCTAACTGGCCTTGACGGCGATGAACGAAGCGACCAGTCCGGCAGACGCGCCGTCGTGAGGCTTCACACGGATGACTGATCCAGTGATGGCCGGCACCTGATTCACGCCGTTTGGCCAGTGCTCCGTCAGCACCCCGTCATAGTCGTAGAAGTAATCTTGAGTGGAGGTCCCGGGCCGCCCGCTGCCCACGATGTGTACGTGGTCGGGTAGTCCGTCGTGGGCGCGCGTGATAACGCCCTTCAAGTCCATGACCGCGTTCGAGCCGAAACCGAGTTCACCTGCAAATGTCCCGTCGGCAGTGTCCTCCACGGTCCACACGCCTTCGGCGAATAACAGTGCCGCGAGTTTGTCCGGCGCTCCTCCAGTTAATGCGGGGTTATTGAGGAAACTTCTATACGTCCATTTTCCTGCAAAGGGATTGCTCATGACTGACATCTCCTTATCACTATTTTTTGACGTCCGAATGTTGATGCGACGTGTGCTTCATCCCTGCCATGCCAATGCCGCCGCCGACGGCATTGAGGTCTGGCACGATCTGGATATTGGTCATCATCCCGCCGTCTTCGTGATCGAGGATGTGGCAGTGAATGACGAATTCACCGATGTAGCGGTCGTAGTGCGTGCGCACCAATACCTGATAGTCGTTCTGGACAAAGATCGTGTCTTTGAACTCGTGCCACATCCCGCAGTACTGGTTTTGCAATCCCAGCTCGTCGGCCGGAACCAGGCATTCGCCATTGGGGCCGAAGATGCTTTTGGGCTTTTCGCCGGGTTTGGCGTAGAGCACGTCCATCACCTGGAACGGGTTGACGTGGATGTGAAAGATGTGAGGTTCGCCCTGCGACGTCAGCACCCAGTCATCGGTGGTGTTGACCTGACGGGTGAAGTCGATACGGTCCGGGTCATAGGATTTGTAGTTGATGAAAAAGCCGAAGGCGCCAGACCACGGATCCCCCGGTTTTTTCGGCGCCGTGGCCGGAGCTGCCGGCGGAAATGGCGGATACCCGATGAAAAAGTCAGCTTTCTGGATGTCGTCGTTGACGGTTGCATCCTTGAGGTCGGGCATTGCGCGCCACGGCTTCAGGTTGCCGCTACGCAATCCTTCGAGGGCTGCCACCGGCAACGATGAGCCTTTGTTGGCGTCATAGAGCGCGTGCTGGATATAGCTTTGCGGATCGTCGGTCACCACTTTACCGCCGGAGACGATCACCGTTGCCAGCAATTGGGT
>NZ_QAIU01000225.1:0-2324 GCF_003061205.1 Pseudomonas sp. HMWF006 | reverse complement strand
GTGTGAACTGGCGCAGGGCGGCACGGCGGTCGGTACCGGGTTGAATTCGCCACACGGCTTCGGCGAGGCGATTGCCGCAGAGCTCGCCGCGCTGTCCGGCCTGCCCTTCGTCACCGCACCGAACAAATTCGCGGCACTGGCCGGCCATGAACCGCTGACCAACCTGTCGGGCGCGCTGAAAACCCTCGCCGTCGCGCTGATGAAAATCGCCAACGACCTGCGTCTTCTCGGTTCCGGCCCACGCGCAGGGTTTGCCGAAGTGAAGCTGCCGGCGAACGAGCCGGGCAGCTCGATCATGCCGGGCAAGGTCAATCCGACCCAGTGCGAAGCGCTGTCGATGCTGGCGTGTCAGGTGTTGGGCAATGACGTGACGATCGGCATCGCCGCGAGCCAGGGTCACTTGCAGTTAAATGTGTTCAAACCGGTGATCATCCATAACGTGCTGCAATCGATCCGCTTGCTCGCCGATGGTTGCAGCAACTTCCAGCAGCACTGCATCGCCGGGCTTGAGCCGGATGCCGACGTCATGGCCAGACACCTGGAGCGCGGGCTGATGCTGGTGACGGCGCTGAACCCGCACATCGGTTACGACAAGTCGGCGGAAATCGCCAAGAAGGCTTACAGCGAAGGCCTGACCTTGCGTGAGGCGGCGCTGCAACTGGGGTATCTGAGCGATGAACAGTTCGATGCCTGGGTGCGGCCGGAGAACATGATCGAGGCTGGCGCCAAGGGCTGAGATTTGTAGCGTTGCTTAATAAGTCATCGCGAGCAGGCTCACTGCTCCAGGGGGGATGCGTTCCCCATGCAGGAGTGAGCCTGCTCGCGATGGCCCTGACGCGGTTAGCCTGCTGCCATCTTCATCCGCCGCGCCTTGAGCCCGGCAATCAACGACGGCCCCAACGCCACCAGCGCCGAGCCCAGCACCACCAGCACCGCCCCGCCATAGCCCAGACCATTGATCTGCTCGGCATGCACATACTCCGGCCACATCCACGCCGCCAGCGCCACCGCACCAAAGGTTACCAATGGCGTGATCGCCAGCGTGGCACTGACCCGCGACGCTTCCCAATGCGCCAGCGCCTCGGCAAATGCGCCATAGGCAATCAGCGTGTTCATGCAGCACGCCAGCAGCAGCCAGCCCTGCAACGGGCTCAGCGCCAGCGCCTCCAGCGGATGCACCCAGGGTGTCAGCAACAGCGCGCAGAACAGGTAGATCACCATCATCACCTGCAACGAATTCCACACCGTCAGCAACTGCTTCTGACCCAGCGCATAGAAGGTCCAGACCGTCGAGGCCGACAGCACCAGCAACACGCCGGCGGTGTAGTCCGACAATGAGGTGAGCAATTCAGCCAGACGTTGATTGAAGAACAGCACAAACCCGATCAGCAGCACCGCCAGCCCGATCCCCTGGCCAATGCTGAAACGCTCCTTGAACACAAACAGGCTGGCGATCAGCAACATGATCGGGCCCATCTGCACCACCAGTTGCGCGGTGCCGGGGCTGAGCAGATTCAGGCCCATCAGGTACAGCACATAATTGCCCACCAACCCGAGCACCGCCATCAGCACCAGCCAACCGCCTCTGGGCCCCAGCACTTTACGGCTCGGCAGACGCTTGACCGAGGCCAGATAAATGAACAGGCAGCCGCCCGAGACCATCAGGCGAAACCAGGTCACCGTGATCGGGTCCATCACCTGCAATACCTGCTTGAGTTTGATCGGCAAAATGCCCCACAAAAACGCTGTCAGCAGCGCCAGGCACAGACCGTAAACCCAGCGACCGGATGAAATGTGCATGCGAACCCCAATGCCTGCTGACAAGAGCGGTCATTCTAGGCCCGCATGCAGGCGCAACACAGGGACAGTTCAGGCCAGGCCGCGAATGAAACTGTGCAGGTCGCAGCATTAAATTGACGGATTGCCGTTGATCGTCTGGCCAGGCGCGCCAAGTGCTTCAGGCATAAGCTCATGGGATGCATTCACTGACTTCTTACCAAGGAGGCCGATCATGTACGGCATGCGCGCTCAGGACAGCGCCCCCGCGACGCATTTTCGCAGTGAGCGGTTGTGTCGGGTCAATGGCGAGCTGTTCTTCAGCACTCGGGAAAATACCCTGGAGGGGCCGTTTGCCAGTGCGCAAAAGGCTGAGCTGGAAATAAAGGCGTATATCGCGCGGATGCAGGTTGTGGATTCCAATCGGTCACCGGGTTGATTCAATCGCGAGCAAGCTCACTCCTAAAGGGAACATATTCCAAAATGTAGGCGTGAGCCTGCTCGCGATAGCAATCTATCAGCCAACAACTTTCTTCATGATTCAGCGC
>NZ_QAIU01000224.1:4319-16800 GCF_003061205.1 Pseudomonas sp. HMWF006 | reverse complement strand
ATGTACGCCAGGCGGCCGCCGATCACGCTGCCGATCGGCACGCTGCCGGCGCCTTCTTCCAGCACTTCCGGGGCCAGACTGGCGAGTGGCATGACCACGGTTTCGGTCGGGCCGTAGGCGTTGAAAAACAGGCTCGGTTTGAACGCAGCGCGAATCCGCTGCAGGTGTTCACCGGTCAGCGCTTCGCCGCCGGTGATGATCATCCGCACCGGCAGCGTTTGATTTTGCGTAGCGAGGAACTGCGCCAACTGGCTGCCGTAGCTCGGGGTGAAACCAAGGACGTTGATCTTGTGGCGGCGGATCAAACCGCAGATTTCTTCGGCATCCCACTGCCCTTGCGCCCGCAGCACCACCTGCGCGCCGCTGAGCAGCGGCACCAGCAGCCGCTCGGTGGCGGCGTCGAAGTTGATCGAATAGAAGTGCAGTTCGCAGTCGTCCGGGCGCATGCCGAAACGCGTGATCACGGCCTGGCAGTGCATGGCGATTTCGCCGTGAGAAACCACCACACCCTTCGGTTTACCGGTCGAACCGGAGGTGTAAATCAGGTACGCCTGATGCTGCGGCAAGCTGATCAACGGCAGCTCGGTGGCCGGGTAGCCGGCCAGTGCCGGACTGTCTTCTTCCAGGCTCCAGCGCGCCACGCTCGGCGGCAGATCACCAAGAGCATTGAACATTGCCCGATCGCTGAGCAGCAGACCAATGCGGCTGTCTTCGATCATGTAGTGCAAACGGTCGAGCGGATATTCCGGGTCCAGCGGCACGTAAGCACCGCCGGCCTTGAGAATCGCCAGCAGGCCGACAACCATTTCCAGCGAGCGCTCCAGCGCCAGACCGACCCGCACTTGCGGACCGACGCCGCGTTCACGCAGGGCCCAGGCCAGCCGATTGGCGCGGGCGTCGAGTTCGGCGTAGCTCAGGGTCTGCCCGGCGAACGTCAGGGCCGGCGCGTCTTTACGGGCCAGCGCCTGCTCGGCGAACAGGTGATGGATGCACTGATCGAGGCGATGTTCGCCCGGCTCCGCACCGAGGCTGTCGATCAGTTGCTGTTGTTCTGGCGCCGCCAGCAGCGGCAACTCGCTGAGGCGTTGGTGCGGATCGCTGATCAGCGCTTCGAGCAGATTGCGCCAATGGCAGGCCATGCGTGCAATGGTCGGTTCATCGAACAGATCAGTGCTGTAGGTCAGGCAGCAACCGAGGCGATGGTCGAGGTCGGTGACCTCCAGGTTGAGGTCGAACTTGGTCGCCCGCGCATCGTTGGCCAGGTACTCGACGGTCATCCCGGCGAGCAGGCGGCTCTGCTGGAACTCCCAGCGCTGCACATTGCACATGACCTGGAACAGCGGGTTGTACGCGGCGCTGCGCGGTGGCTGCAGGGCTTCGACCAGATGATCGAACGGCAGGTCCTGGTGCGACTGGCCCTCGATCACGGTATGGCGCACCTGCTCGAACAACTCACCCACCGACATCTGGCCGTCGAGCTGGCAACGCAGCACCTGGGTGTTGAGGAACGCGCCGATCAGCCCTTCGCTTTCCGGGCGGATACGGTTGGCCACCGGCGCACCGATGCGCAGGTCGGTCTGGCCACTGTAGCGGTAGAGCAAGGTGGCGAGCGCGGCGGTCATGGTCATGAACAGGGTCAGACCGTTTTGCGCATTGAAGGCACGGACATGGGCGGCGAGATCATCACTGAGGTCGAAACGGAACAGTTCGCCCTGGTGGCTTTGCACCGGCGGACGCGGACGGTCGCCGGGCAGCTCCAGCAGCGGATGTTCGCGTCCGAGTTGCGCGGTCCAGTAGTCGAGTTGGCGCTGACGTTCACCGGACTCCAGCCAGTTGCGCTGCCAGACGCTGTAATCAAGGTACTGCACCGGCAACGGCTCCAGCGGCGAGTCGCGGTCATCGACGAACGCTTCGTACAACGCGCTGAGTTCGCGGGCGAAGATGTCCATCGCCCAGCCTTCGGTGACGATGTGGTGCAGGGTCAGGACAAAGTAGTGCTCATGTTCGGCGGTCTTCACCAGACAGGCGCGCAACAGCGGCCCGGTTTCCAGATCGAACGGCAGGTGCGCTTCGGCATCGGCCAGTTGCTGCACCTTCTGCTCACGCTGGTCAGCCGGCAGTTTCGAAAAATCCTTCCAGCCCATGCGTACGCCCGTCTCGGCATGCACCTGCTGCCGGGCCACGCCGTCGATGCTCGGGAAGGTGGTGCGCAGGGTTTCGTGGCGCAGGATCAATGCCTGCAACGCCGCCTCGAAACGCTCGACATGCAACACGCCACGCAGGCGCGCCATGCCGCCAACGTTGTACGCCGGGCTGTCCGGTTCCATCTGCCAGAGGAACCACATGCGCTGTTGCGAATAGGACAGCGGCACCGGTTGGCTGCGGTCGACTTTTGCAATCGGTGGCTGCTGGTTGGTCTTGCCGCTGGCCTGGATCAGGCGGATCTGCTCGGCAAAATCGCCAAGTTCGCTGTGTTCGAACAAGGCGCGCAGCGGCAACTCGACGTCACAGGCCTGACGGCTGCGCGAGATGATTTGCGTGGCCAGCAGCGAGTGCCCGCCGAGGGCGAAAAAGTCGTCGCGCAGACCGACTTGCGCCAGACCCAGTACTTCGCGCCAGATCGCGGCGATCTGTTGTTCCAGCTCAGTGACCGGCTCGACATGCTCGCGGACTTGCCACTGCGGCTCGGGCAAGGCGCGACGGTCGAGTTTGCCGCTGGGGCTCAGGGGCATTTGTTCGAGACGCATCAGTTGCGCCGGGACCATGTATTCCGGCAGCTCGGCGGCCAAAGCGGTTTTCAGACGGGCGATCAGTGCGTCCTGATCTTCGCTGCCATCGGCGGCAGTGAAATAGCCGATCAGTTGCGCGCCGGCAGCGGTTTCACGCACCAGCACCACGGCTTGGGCGACACCTTCCTGAGCCAGCAGGCGCGCTTCGATTTCTTCCGGCTCGACACGGAAGCCACGCAGTTTGACCTGCTGATCGAGACGACCGAGGTATTCGATCACACCGTCCGAGGTCCACCGTGCGCGGTCACCGGTGCGGTACAAACGCGCGCCCTGCTCACCCAGCGGATCGACCACGAAACGCTCGGCAGTCAGCGCCGGGCGACCGAGATAACCGCGAGCGAGACCGATGCCGCTGATGCACAGTTCACCCGGCACCCCGGCCGGCACCGGATTGAGATCGGCGTCGAGTACGCGGCAGATCACGTTGCCCAACGGCCGGCCGATCGGCGAACGCTCGCCATCAGCCACTGTGCAGTGCCAGTGGGTGACATTGATCGCGGTTTCGGTCGGGCCATAACGGTTGTGCAATTGCACCGCCGGCAGTTGCGCCAACACGCGGTTGCGCAGTTCTGGCGGCAGCGCTTCACCACCGGAGAACAGCCGACGCAGGCTGGTGCATTCGGCGCTGAGCGGTTCGTCGATGAACAGCGAAAGCAGCGGCGGCACGAAGTGCAACGTCGTCACGCCATATTGCTGAACCAGTTGGGCGATGCGATGCGGATCGCGGTGCTCGCCCGGCGCGGCAATCAACAGCCGCGCGCCGGTGATCAGCGGCCAGAAGCACTCCCACACCGACACGTCGAAACTGATCGGGGCCTTTTGCATCAGCACGTCGGTTTCATCGAGGCCGTAGGTGTTTTGCATCCATTGCAGACGTTCGGCCAAGGCGGCGTGAGTGTTGCCGACGCCCTTCGGTTGGCCGGTGGAACCCGAGGTATAAATCACGTAGGCGAGGTTGTCGCCGTGCAGGTGCAGACCCGGCGCCTGACTCGGCCAGTTTTCCAGGTGCAGCGCGTCCATCGCGATCACACTGACGCCGTCGCGGGCCGGCAGACGGTCAAGCAATGCGGTCTGGGTCAGCAGCAGTTCGACACCGCTGTCGCTGAGCATGTAGGCCAGACGCTCGGCCGGGTAATCCGGGTCCAGCGGCACATAGGCACCGCCGGCCTTGAGAATCGCCAGCAGGCCAATCAGCAGTTGCGGCGAACGCTCGGCAGCAATCGCCACACATACGTCCGGGCCGACCCCTTTGTCGCGCAGGTAATGCGCGAGGCGGTTGGTCTGGGCATGCAATTCGGCGAAATCGAGACTGCCGCCGTCCCACACCAGCGCAGTGCGTTCCGGGGTCTGGCGCGCCTGATCGTTGAGCCGTTCCGGCAGCCATTGTGGCGCCGGGGTGCATGGCGCGACGCTCCATGCCTGTTGCTGTTCATGCTCGCACGGCGTGAGCAATTGCAGGTCGCCGATCGCCTGTTGCGGCTGCTCGCAGACGGCGCGCAGCAGGTTGCTGAAGTGTTCGGCCAAACGCTCGATGGTCGCCGCTTCGAACAACTCGTCGGCGTAGTCGAAGGACAGGGTCAGGCGCCCGTTGCGATCCTCTTCGCTGTGCAGTTGCAGGTCGAACTTGGCCTCGCGGCTGTGCCACGGCAGTTCTTCGGCGAGCAGCCCCGGCAAGCGTTTCAGCGCGCCGAGATCGCGTTGCTGGTGGTTGAACATCACCTGAAACAGGCCGTGTTCGCGAGCCTGCGGGAAGGCTTCGAGCAGTTGTTCGAACGGCAAGTCCTGATGGGCTTGAGCGCCGAGCGTGGCCTCGCGAGTCTGCGTCAGCAACTCGACAAACGACAGGTGCGAATCGACCTCGGCACGCAGCACCTGGGTGTTGATGAAGAAGCCGATCAGGCCTTGGGTTTCCAGGCGCGGACGGTTGGCATTGGGCACGCCGATGCGAATGTCGCGCTGACCGCTGTAGCGGTGCAGCAGGCTCTGCAAGGCCGCGAGCAACAGCATGAACGGCGTCGATTGGTGGGCCTGGGCGGTCTGTTTGATCGCATCGCTGAGGCTGACGCCGAGGCGCACGCTGTGGCGGGCGGCGCTGTGCAATTGTCTGGCCGAGCGAGGATGATCGGTGGTCAGTTCCAGCACCGGCTGTTCGTCGCCCAGTTGTGCTTTCCAGTACGCCAGTTGCCGCTCGCCCTCGCCTTGCGCCAGCCATTGGCGCTGCCAGCTGCCGTAGTCGGCGTATTGGGTCGGCAGCGGCGCAAGGTCGGCGCGCTGGCCTTGGGTGGCAGCGGCGTACAGGCGCGAGAACTCGTCGATCAGCAGGTTCAGCGACCAGCCGTCGGCGATGATGTGGTGCAGTGTCACCAGCAGTTGATGATCTTCGTCGCCGAGCCGCACCAGCGTCACCCACAGCAGCGGGCCTTTTTCCAGGTCGAACCGGGTGCGCGCTGCGTCTTCACGGATCTGTTGCGCGCGGGCTTCACGCTCGTGGGCTGGCAGGTCGCTGATGTCGATCAGTTGCAGATTGAATTCAGTCGCCGCCTCGACCTGTTGCAGGGCCACGCCGTCGCGTTCGAAAAAGCGCGTGCGCAGCGATTCGTGGCGTTCGATCAGTTGCTGGAAGCTGGCGCGCACGGCGTCCTGGTCCAGTTCGCCGCGCAGACGCAGGGCACCGGGAATGTTGTAGGCGCTGCTGTGCGGGTCGAGCTGCCAAGTGATCCACAGACGGTTTTGTGCCAGGGATTGCGCGATTGGCTCGCTGCGCGAAAGCGTGTTGATTTGCCCTTGAGCGCTGCCGCCGTCCTGTTGCTGTTGCGCCACGGCGGCGGCAAATGCACACAGGGTCGGCGCCTCGAACAGCAGGCGCAGATTCAGCTCCAGCGACAGCGCTTCACGCACCCGGGCAATCACTTGCGTGGCGGCGATGGAATTACCGCCGAGCAAAAAGAAGTGGTCGTCGGCGCTGACCTGTTGCACGTTGAGCTGCTCGGCCCAGATCCTGCCGATCAGGGCTTCGAGTTCGTTGGTTTGCACGGCTGACTCGATGCTGGAGGCCTGCGCGGACGGGAACAGCGCATAGCTGTCGAGGCTGCCATCGGCCAGACGATTGCGGCAGGCGGAACGTTGCAGCTTGCCGCTGGAGGTCTTCGGCAAGGCGCCCGGATTGAGCAGCACCACCACGCTCGGCGCTTGCTGATAAGCCTCGGCCACCGCTTGGCGAATGGTTTTGATCAGCGCTTCGGGCGGGAGAATTTTCTGCACGCTGCGGCTGATTTCCGCGGCGATGCCAATGCCTTCCTCGCCGTCCTGAGAAACCGCAAATGCCGCGACCCGGCCCTTGCGCACCACCTCGACTTCGCGCTCGACGGTTTGCTCGATGTCCTGCGGATACAGGTTGTGACCGCGCACGATGAGCATGTCTTTCAGACGCCCGGTGATGAACAGTTCACCATCGCGAACGAAGCCCAGATCGCCGGTGCGCAGCCAGGTCTGGCCGGCGTGCTGGACGAAAGTCCTGGCGCTGGCTTCGGGGTTGCGCCAGTAACCGCGGGCGATGCTCGGGCCCGCAGCCCAGACTTCGCCGACAGTGTTGTCAGCCAGCTCCTGTAGCGTAACCGGGTCGGCGATCAGCACCGCGTGCTCTGGCTGACTGATGCCGCAACTCATGATCGGGCTGCCGTCGCCCGGCTCGGCGCGGTTTTGCGCCAATGCCTGATCGTCCACGCGCAGCGCCGGAATGCCAGTGCCACGCGGAGTACCGGCCACGAACAGCGTCGCTTCGGCCAAACCGTAAGAAGCCATGAAACTGTCTTCGCTGAAGCCGCACGCGGTGAACTTCTCGGCGAAGCGTTCAAGGGTGTCGAGACGGATCGGTTCCGAGCCGGAATAGGCCACGCGCCAGCGGCTCAGGTCGAGCCGCTCCAGTGCCGATTCGCTGACCCGTTCGCTGCACAAGCGGTAAGCGAAATCCGGTCCGCCGCTGATGGTGCCGCCGTATTGGCTGATCGCTTCGAGCCAGCGCAATGGTCGGCCGAGGAAGTACGCCGGCGACATCAGAATGCACGGCACACCGCTGAAAATCGGCTGGAGCAGACCGCCGATCAGGCCCATATCGTGGTACAGCGGCAACCAGCTGACGATCACATCGTCGGGGTTCACGTCGATGCCGAAGCCGTGGCGAATCAGCAATTCGTTGGCAACCAGATTGCCGTGGCTGACCTGCACGCCTTTGGGCAACGCGGTGGAACCGGAGGTGTATTGCAGGAAAGCGATGTGCTCTGGCGGCAGCGGCGGTTCAACCCAACGCTCGGCCAGTGCGCTGTCGAGGGTGTCGACGCACAACAGCGGCGGCGCGCCGTCGATCTGCTGCAAGGCATCGCGCAGGTCGGCGCTGGTCAGCAGCAAACGCGGCTCGGCGTCGGCAATGATCGACAGCAGACGCTCTTGATGGTGGCGACGCGCCGACTCCGGCGGATAGGCCGGGACCGCAATCACTCCGGCGTACAGGCAACCAAAGAACGCCGCAACGTAGTCCGGGCCGCTGGGGAACAGCAGCACCGCGCGATCGCCGAATTCGGCTTCAGCCTGTAGCGCGGCCGCGATGCTACGGGCGCGCTGATCGAGTTCGCGATAGCTGAGTACCACAGCCTGCTCTGGGTTTTCAGCGAGAAAACGCAAGGCCAGTTGATCCGGCGTCAGGGCCGCGCGGCGCTGGAGGGCTTGGACCAGGGTGCTGGGGAGTTCGAACGCGTCGGTCATGAGGTTTCCTGCCTGAAGTCGGCTTGCTAGTGGAATCGGGTTGCTGCGTCACGCCCCTTCAAGGGCATGCAGGGCGCGGTCTGTGCCGACCACGCAAGGCTTGGGAATGCTGGCTGGCCGGGGCTGTGCAGCTGGAGCCATTCACCAATGAGAACGGATGACGTCTGGAAATAATTAGTCAGCGGGCGGGAGCGCCAACAGGGCTGGGGTGTGGCGGCGTGTCGCAGTTCTCAGAACGCACCTTTGTGGCGCATTACTTCTCTTTCTCAATTGACAATCATTATCATTCAACATAATTTGTCGCTCGATGTGTAGGACGGCCCCTCCCCCAGCCGTCCCACTAACCTATTGGCAGCAAGGTGATTTCCATGACGGAACAAGTATCCACAAGCAGGTGCGATTCACCGCTACTTCAGGCCTTTGTCGACAATCGACTGATTCTGGTCAAAATCGCCGCCCGCATTACCGGGTGCCGGTCGCGTGCCGAAGACGTGGTGCAGGATGCGTTTTTCCGACTGCAATCGGCGCCACCGATCACGTCCTCGATCAAGGCTCAACTGAGTTATCTGTTCCAGATCGTGCGCAACCTCGCCATTGATCACTACCGCAAACAAGCGCTGGAGCAGAAGTATTCGGGCCCCGAAGAGGAAGGGTTGAATGTGGTCATTCAGGGCGCTTCGCCAGAAACCTCACACATCAACTTCTCGACCCTGGAACACATTGCCGACGCGCTGACCGAGCTGCCCAGCCGCACCCGTTATGCGTTCGAGATGTACCGCCTGCACGGCGTGCCGCAAAAGGACATCGCCAAGGAACTCGGCGTCTCGCCGACCCTGGTCAACTTCATGATTCGTGATGCCCTGGTGCACTGCCGCAAGGTGTCGGGCAGTCGTGGGGATGCGGCATCGCTGGGTCGTCGCTAAGCCCGGCTCGCGGCCAAGAAAGATCGCAGCCTTCGACAGCTCCTGCAGAGGAATACGTTTCATGCAGGAACTGCCGAAGGCTGCGATCTTTTGCTTTTACGCCAACGTGCACCGATCAAAAAACCGCTCGCGCCCCAGCAGCATCAGCGCCGCGCGTTTGTGCGGAAAGTCGAATTCCTTCTCGCAGTGGAAGCACTGGTTCTGCATATGCCCGATCATCTTCGCGTTGTCGGCACGCGGCTCGGCCACCACGCGTTGCGTGCGCGGATCATCGAGAAACAGGTAATGCACCAGCGCCGATAGCCAACTCGCCACCTTGTGCGGCCCGCGATGCTCCTCCTCCCCCACCAGCATATGAATGCCGCGGTCGTAATTATCGGCGTCGTAGAACGGCGCGATGCGATCCTCTTTCGCCCAATACGCCTCGAAATAGGCAAACGGCTGATCGTCGAAACAACCGATCAGCGTCAGGGTGTGTGGATCGGTTTCGAGTTTGCTCAGGTACTCGCGGTGCTGCTCGATGCTGCCCTCTTCCTGCCAGAAACGGGCGACCCGCGGGCTGTTCTGCCAGCGATGGAAGCGTGGCAAATCCTCTTCGATTTCCAGCGAACGCAGGGAAATCCACGCGCCAAGACGCGCATCGAAACGCCGATAGACTTCACCGCGCGGCTTCACCGGACGCAGCGGATGGCGCCTGCCCTGGCTGATGACCATGTGCTGCGGATAGCTGCCAGCCAGTGAAGTGCCGAGCCACGGTTGCGGCAGTTGCCAGAACAGCGTGCGCTGGCAGCGGTACTCGCCAGCTACCTCGGTGCTCACCAGCAAACCGCTGCGCAAGGCCTCGGTCGGCGGTTGATCCAGTTGCCAGGTCAATTGCTGACACGCGGGATCGCGGGCGAACAACCAGTAACAGGCTGCCCACAGCGCTTGCCCCACAGGCAGCGCATAACGCTCATCGAGCTGGATCGGTCCCTTGCCATCACGTTCGAGGCGCAGACGAATCAGCGGCTGTCCGTCCAGGCTCAGGCTCAGACGGCTTTCAGTGGCATCGGCTGCGAGGTGACGGCCCGAAGGCAACGCCAGGGCAGTCAGGTCATTCAGATTGGGCATGGGTCGGGCTCACGATATTCGTCGACAGTTAAATGCTGGAACGTGATCGCGCCCGGAAAATTTAGAGATCCCCACCAACAATCCAGCGATGCTGTTTGCTGGCGGGGCTCCATGAGGCTGACAAACTCACCGCTCTCGCACTAAACAGACTTGACCCAGATCTTGCTGATGGCGTAATCGTTTCCGCTGCCACTCGCCGTATGACTGATGATTGCCAACGTGCACTGCGAAGAATCCGCGGTAAACGTGCCCTCCAGTGATTCCCAGGTCATGGCTGGAAAACCCTTGGCTTCAGTGACGTGCTGGGTGCCTGCTGCAAGCGACAGACTCGGCACACTGGAGCTGGTGTTGGTTCGACGAACCTCTAGACCGAATTCATAACGCGTGCCGGCTTCAAGGTTCACGAAGTTTTTTTCCAGAATGATGCCAGCCGATGCGTTGGTGTACGTGTGGTTGTCGAGAACGTAGATGTCGCCGTACTTGGTCACAAGCAGATCTCTGGGATCCAGTGCAGCCGGGCCTTTTTTCCAGCCGTTCCAGGGCGCTTCTTCAGCCTCGGAGAAGGTCGTCAGATCCTCGAAGGGAACCCGCACTTTGAGGCTGAGCGGTGGAAACAGCAGTGGGCAATCACAACCCGCATCATTCAGGGCCGCCTGAAAGACCAACACCAGTTGACTGTTGTGTTTCAGATCCTGCAAGTCATCCCACGCAATCGTCCTGCGCCAGCCTTCCTCGAACTCCTGCTGCGTCAATGGCTCTGCATCGGCGACGCGCAACATGATTGGCGAACCATCGCTCGTCTGACCACAGGCATGCAATGTCGTCGGTTGTCTGAGCGCCATAAAAGGCCACCTCGACACTTCGACTGTAATGCCGGTCGAGCCATCGGGTTTGTTCAAGGTGAGGACATTCTCGCTGGCTTGCTCTACGAATGGAGCAGGCACACAGCGCAATGAAATCGGGGACGGATTGGACATGGCAAATTCCTTTTTCTCAAGCCGCTCGCAACGAGCGGGTGTGAAAAGGAATCAAAACCTGAAGCCAATACGGCGTCTACTGTCAGATCTGACAGGGTCGCCCGAGTATCCGACCAACGGCAGGGCATGACACGCCGTTACTTCGGCACCGGCACTACCGCGATCTTGTACGGCTCGAAAATTTTCAGCATTTCGCCATTGTCGCGCAGGCCTTTGAGCAACTTGCCGAACGCTTCACCGGTGATCGGTGCGGTCGGGCGAAGAATGGCGTAGTGGTGGTAGACCTGATCGATACGCTGCGAGACCAGCAACGCCTCGCGCACCTTTTCATTGCGCAGCAGGTAATCGAACAGATAGGAACGGGTCACCAGTGCGATATCGGCGCGGCCGCGCAGAACCATCAACAGGTTGCTGTCGTGGGAATAGGTCAGTGTGGCGTTGTAGTTCTGGGCGAGATACTTCGGGTCGGCATTGAAGTTGGCGAATTCATAGTGATAACCGCTGAACAGCGCCAGACGCTTGCCCGACAGATCGGCGAAATAGTTTTGCTGGCGACCGTCCTCCCGTTGCGCGACGAAAATCTCCGCGTCCTCAAGGCCCATGTCGACGTCCGTGTGGGGAATGTCCTTCCAGCCCCACTCCGGGTTCTCGAAGATCGCCATGTCGATCCGGCCTTGCTTGAAATCACCGAACCGTCGGGGAATCGAGGTCGGCACGAGGACAAACTGATAGTCGCTCTGCAACCGATTCAACGCCTCGACCAGTTGCGGCAACAGACCGGTGTCGGCCCCGTTTTCCGGGCGAATGGTGTAAGGCGGAAAATGCGCTGCACCCACCCGAACCAATTGCGCTGCCTGCGCGGGCAAAACCCATAATGCAGCCAGCGCTGCGAGCATCAGCCCAGCGGCCGTCCGAACTGGCGAAGACTTCAAAACACCCCACTCCCCGAAAAAATACCGATCAATGCATTCAAGCTAGGCGGTTTCGCCCAGTTAGCCAGTTTCCCGGCCCGATAGAAAGTGGCTCAACGCTCTTCGAGCACCAGAATCAATGCCTCGTCAGCCAGTTGATCGAGGCTCAAACTGCCGCCGGCACGGAACCAGGTGGTGGTCCAGGACAACGCGCCAGTGAGGAAACGTCGGGTAATAAATACATCGCCGCGAATAAACCCGACGTCCTTGGCCTCACCCAGCACCTGCAACCAGATCGCTTCGTAAATATCGCGCAACGCGAGGACTTTGGCCTGGCCGTCCTCGGACAACGAACGCCATTCGTACACCAACACCGCCATGGCTTCACCGCTGCCACCCATGATCGATTGCAATTCGCAGCGAATCAGTGCCAACACGCGTTCACGCACATTGCTCGCTTCGGCCAGCGCCGCTCGCATCAACGCCGTGTTGTAGCGAATGGTTTCTTCCATCACCGCACGGAGGATTTCGTCCTTGCTCTTGAAGTGATGAAAAATGCTGCCCGACTGGATACCGACCGCGCCGGCCAGATCGCGCACTGTGGTGCGCTCATAGCCTTTGTTGCGAAACAGGTGAGCCGCCACTTGCAGCAATTTGCCGCGGGCGCTGTCCGGGTCGGTCAACTGGCCTTGATCGACCAATTCGCGCATGACCCTCAGGGCTTTTTGCTCGTCCACCCGTTCTCTCCTACAGTCGATCAGTCTGTTGCCCCCTGAAACCACAGGGTTGCGCGCAATTTAAGCCGCCGACGACGACCAAGCAAGCGCTTGGGCAGAAGATATTTCAGCTGTTTACAAACCAAGCGCTTGCTTGGTAGCCTCCAGACACTTCTGTCGCAGGTTTCTGAGTCGGAGATAAAAATGCCCACCACCGTCCGCATCGGATGCGCCAGCGCATTCTGGGGAGACACCTCCACCGCCGCCGCGCAGCTTGTAGGCGGTGGACGCCTGGAT
>NZ_QAIU01000224.1:1255-4258 GCF_003061205.1 Pseudomonas sp. HMWF006 | reverse complement strand
CCACTGCTGTCACAACTGGCGAAGCAGAAAATCCGCGTGATCAGCAATGCCGGCGGCATCAACCCGCAAGCCTGCGCCGCCGCTCTGCAAGCCGCCTGCGACAAGGCCGGGGTCGCGCTGAAAATCGCCGTATTACTTGGCGATGACCTGCAACCGCAGTTCAAACAACTCGGCGGCGTCAGTGAAATGTTCAGTGGTGCGCCGTTGCCGCCGATGTGCGTATCGACCAACGCCTACCTCGGCGCACCGGGGATTGTCGAAGCGCTGCGACTGGGTGCCGACATCGTCATCACCGGGCGAGTGGTCGACAGTGCGGTGGTCAGCGCGACCCTCGTGCATGAGTTCGGCTGGTCGTGGCATGACTACGACAAACTTGCCCAGGCCGCCCTGGCCGGGCACATCATCGAATGCGGCGCACAATGCACCGGCGGTAACTTCACCGACTGGCGCGACGTGCCGGATTACGAACACATCGGCTTCCCGATCGTCGAGGTGAGTAGCGACGGCCAGTTCATCGTCAGCAAACCCGAAGGTTCCGGTGGACTGGTCACGCCGCTCACCGTTGGCGAGCAGATGCTTTATGAAATCGGCGACCCGCAGGCGTATCTGTTGCCCGATGTGGTCTGTGACTTCACACAGGTCAAACTCCAGCAACAAGGCAAAAACGCCGTGCATGTGCACGGTGCCAAAGGCCTGCCACCAAGCGACAAGTACAAGGTCAGCGCCACCTACCCGGACGGTTTTCGCTGCACCGCCAGCTGCCTGATCGCCGGTATCGACGCGGTGGAGAAGGCCAGGCGCGTCAGTCAGGCGATCATCGACAAGACATCCGGGATGTTCAGCCAGCGCGGCTGGGGGCCCTACAGCGAAACCGATATCGAACTGCTCGGCAGCGAAGCCACCTATGGCCCCCACGGGCGGCGCCGCGACAGCCGCGAAGTGGTGATCAAGATCGCCGTGCGCCATGCGGACAA
Source organism: Pseudomonas sp. HMWF006 (assembly GCF_003061205.1). Classification (NCBI taxonomy): domain Bacteria; kingdom Pseudomonadati; phylum Pseudomonadota; class Gammaproteobacteria; order Pseudomonadales; family Pseudomonadaceae; genus Pseudomonas; species Pseudomonas sp. HMWF006. The sequence goes on along the minus strand of NZ_QAIU01000224.1, from coordinate 3,284 downwards.
ACAGGCCTTGGTCCTGTTCTCCCGGGAAATCGCCCAAGCGGCCACCGGCATGGCGCCGGGACTGACCGGTATTGTCGGCGGCCGGCCGACGGTATATCCGGTGATCCGCCTGTTCTCGTTCCTGATCGATAAAAGTGTCTGCAACCTCGAAGTCGATATCGCAGGCGAACGGCATCCCTGCGCCCTGCCGGCGCCCATGCCACTCGACAGCCAGGCGCTGCCAGCGCCCGACCAGCCACCCAGGCCTCAAGGCCGGGCCGACGCCAGTGTGCCGCTGGTGAAACTGGCCGTGGCGCGCTCCGGTGACAAGGGCAACCACAGCAACATCGGCGTCATGCCGCGTAAACCCGACTACCTGCCGTGGATCGCCGAGGCGCTGACCCCGGCCGTCATCGTCGACTGGATGAGCCACGTGCTCGATCCGATCCATGGCCGCGTCGAGCGCTGGTACCTGCCCGGCACCCACAGCCTGAATTTCCTCCTGGAAAACGCCCTCGGCGGCGGCGGCGTGGCCAGCCTGCGCATCGACCCCCAAGGCAAAGCCTTCGCCCAGCAACTGCTGGAAATCCAGATACCGGTGCCGCAGAGCATCGCCGAACAGTTCGACTAGAGGATGGTGTGCATGGCTTACGCGTCGGTTTTCAGAAACGATCTGTTCAGCGGCCAGACCCTCATCGTCACCGGTGGTGGCAGCGGCATCGGGCGTTGTACCGCGCATGAACTGGCGGCGCTCGGCGCCAATGTGCTGCTGGTCGGGCGCAAACCGGAAAAGCTCGAAAAAGTCGCCGCCGAAATCGCCGAAGACGGCGGCCGGGTGCACTGGAAAGCCTGCGACATCCGTGACGAAGAAGCGGTGAAACAACGGGTCAGCGAACTGATCGCCGAACACGGGCCGATTCATGGACTGGTCAACAATGCCGGCGGCCAGTACCCCTCCCCCCTGGCCTCGATCAATCAGAAAGGTTTTGAAACCGTACTGCGCACCAATCTGGTCGGCGGCTTCCTGATGGCCCGGGAAGTGTTCAACCAGTCGATGAGCAAGCACGGTGGCAACATCGTCAACATGCTCGCCGACATGTGGGGTGGCATGCCCGGCATGGGCCACTCCGGCGCGGCGCGTTCGGGCATGGACAACTTCACCAAGACTGCCGCCGTCGAGTGGGGTTACGCCGGGGTCAGGGTCAACGCGGTGGCACCGGGCTGGATCGCCTCCAGCGGCATGGACACCTACGAAGGCGCCTTCAAAGCGGTGATCCCGACCTTGCGCGAACATGTGCCGCTCAAGCGCATCGGCACCGAATCGGAAGTCAGTGCGGCGATTGTGTTCCTGCTCAGCCCGGCGGCGGCGTTCATCAGTGGCAGCACCTTGAAAATCGACGGTGCCGCCAGCCTCGGCAGCCGTGCGTGGCCGTTGCACAAGGCGACCCACAGCGAATCATTCAACGGGTTCCACCGGGCGTACTTGCCCGACGTGCTCAAGGATAAGGAATAAACCATGGCGCAGATCCAGTCCCGACTCGATCCGCACAGCGAAGACTTCGCCCGCAACCGCGCGGCGATGCTCGCGGCCATCGAGCACGTCCAGCAACTCGAACAGAACCTGTTGAACAAAGCCGCCGAAGCCAAGGCGAAATTCGACAAGCGCGGGCAATTGCTACCCCGCGAACGCCTGAACCTGTTGCTCGACCCCGGCGCACCGTTCCTCGAACTGGCGAGCCTGGCCGGCTACAAACTGCACGACGACAAGGACGGCAGCGCCGCCGGTGGCGGCTTGATTGCCGGTATCGGCTACGTCTGCGGCGTGCGCGCGATGGTGGTGACGAACAACAGTGCGATCAAGGGCGGCACCATTTCGCCGAGCGGCCTGAAAAAGTCCCTGCGCCTGCAGCAGATCGCCCAGGAAAACAAACTGCCTTTGATCACCCTTGCCGAAAGCGGCGGCGCCAACCTTAATTACGCCGCAGAAATTTTCGTCGAAGGCGCACGCAGCTTCGCCAATCAGGCGCGCATGTCGGCAATGGGTTTGCCG
>NZ_QAIU01000224.1:0-1241 GCF_003061205.1 Pseudomonas sp. HMWF006 | reverse complement strand
ACGTCGTGGTGGTGCGCGGCAAGGCCAAGCTGTTTCTCGCCGGGCCACCGCTGCTCAAAGCCGCGACCGGAGAAGTGGCCACCGATGAGGAACTGGGCGGCGCGGAGATGCACGCACAAATTGCCGGCACTGCCGAATACTTGGCCGAGAACGACGCCGATGGCGTGCGTCAGGTGCGTGAAATCCTCCGTATGTTGCCGTGGAACGAGCAACTGCCGTGGCTGCCGGAACCGCAATACAAGGAACCGCTGTACCCCATCGAGGAGTTGCTCGGACTGATTCCGGACGATGCGAAAAAGCCGTATGACGTGCGCGAAATCATTGCGCGGATCGCCGACGAATCGGACTTCCTCGAATTCAAGGGCGAGTACGACCAGCAAACCCTTTGCGGCCAGTTGAAGATCCAGGGCCGCGCCTGCGGCTTCATCGGCAACAACGGCCCGATCACGCCCAACGGCGCGAGCAAGGCCGCACAGTTCATTCAGTTGTGCGACCAGAGCCAGACGCCGCTGCTGTTTTTCCACAACACCACCGGGTTCATGGTCGGCACCGAATCCGAACAGCAAGGCGTGATCAAGCACGGTTCGAAACTGATTCAGGCAGTGGCCAATGCGCGGGTGCCTAAACTGACGATTGTCGTCGGCGGCTCCTACGGCGCGGGCAACTATGCGATGTGCGGGCGCGGTCTCGATCCACGCTTCATCTTCGCCTGGCCGAACAGCCGCACGGCGGTGATGGGCGGCGCGCAGGCCGGTAAAGTCCTGCGCATCGTCACTGAAGCCAAACAGCTCAAGGACGGCCTGACGCCAGACCCGAAGATGCTCGACATGCTCGAGCAGGTCACCGCGCAGAAACTCGACAGCCAGTCCACCGCACTCTACGGCAGCGCCAACCTGTGGGACGACGGCCTGATCGATCCGCGCGACACCCGCACCCTGCTCGGCTACCTGCTGGACATCTGCCACGAGGCCGACATTCGCACGCTGCAACCCAACAGCTTCGGCGTCAGCCGCTTCTGACTGCCACGGATCCCAAGGAGAACAATAAAAATGATCTTCACCCCGGAACACGAAGCCCTGCGCCGCACCGTTCGCCAGTTCGTCGAACACGAGATCAATCCGCACGTCGACGAGTGGGAAAAGGCCGGACGCTTTCCGATCCACGAGATTTTCCGCAAGGCGGGCGACCTCGGTCTGCTGGGGATTTCCAAACCGGAAAAGTTCGGCGGCATGGGCCTGGAT
>NZ_QAIU01000024.1:0-6667 GCF_003061205.1 Pseudomonas sp. HMWF006 | reverse complement strand
GCTCGACCCCATCGGTCAGCCAATAAACAGCGCCCTCAGGATCAAGGGCGGCTGATGGCTCGCTGAAGGTACGGATCGAAACTCCGAGCATGCGCTGGGCCATTGAGGCCCAGCCCATTACACCGGCGCCGGAGCGGAGACGCCGTTCAGGCGGCAAGCACCAGTCGCGCTCGGGTTGACCGCGATCTCGGTGGCCACGCCGACAAGCACCAGGCCGGTGGCTGATACGTTGGTGACATCGCGGGTGGTGGTATTCATGAAGACCAGATCACCAACGGCCCAGGCTTGAGCGCTGGTTTTCTTCAAATCGAAGACACCGCGAGTTTTGAGAACGACCGGATCGCCGGCCGCCTCAGTAGTAGCAGCCACACCAATGATCCCGCCGACTTTGTACAGACCGCCCGAAACGGTACCGCCACTTGGCGCGACAACGGTCAGGTTGTCACCCGCTTGGATGTAATTTTTCATGGTTCACCTATGCATACAGGGGATGGAAGTTGAAGCGGGCGCCACTCGGCGCCCACCGGATCAGGCGCCCGGATTCTTATAGGCTGGGCGGAAGTCGATCCACGCAGCGCCGAAGACCAGACGGGCCTTGATCTCCATGCCGTCCACCTCAAAGCCCTCGCGGGTTTCGGTGAATACGCCCTGCTCACCTTCCAGGTACGCATACTCGAAGGTATCGACTACACCCGGTGATGCGTACAGGTACCACTGGTTGCCGGTGATGCGAGCATCGACGATCACCGTCAGCGCGGCGTTGCGGCTGTCGTTGATGTCGGCATTTTTGGCCGGTACGTAGTTGGAGCTGGTGAATTGATAGGCTTCCAGTTCCTTATCTGGACCGACAATCAAAAACTCCGGCGACAGGTTGAGGAACGCACCAGCCTTGGATTTTTGCTTGCGCATCGCAGCGCGTGCAGCGGCCAGTGTGGTGGTGTTGATCGCACCGCCAGACGCGGCCAAGTTGCCGTGATCGGCGTGAAAGATCGGCGTTCCATCGGTGTAGTTTGGGTTGCCCAACAACAGCGACCAGACCACATCAGACTCGGTCTGAGCAGCGGCGGCGCCCAACGCCTGTGGTACACGGGTGAATGCACCGAGATCGTCATTGACGATTGCTTCCCAGGTGATCGCGATGATCTTGCCGAACTTGGCGACCTTGATCGGGGCACCCTCTTCTTCGAGGGTGCCGTACTGGTATTCACCGTGCTCCTTGATTTTCTCCAGCGCGGCGATGTCGCCCAGAGCAGCGCGAGTTACCGCGCGGAAGTCCGGCACAGTGGTCGGGCGGCCGAGCGGACGCCAGGTCTGCGGGGCAAGCTCGTAGGCTGCACGCAGCGTGCGGTTCACAGTGCTACCGAGCAACAACGGGAAGTCGCTGGTCGAATGCATCCCTGCGGAGCGCATCGCCTGACGGTCGCAACCGAGTGCTGCTTTAGCGATTTCCGCTGGCATCAGGCCGCGGGTGTTGCCACCAACCATTTCCACGCACTCGCGGGCCATGTCCACCAGGCGCATGCCACGGAATTCGCGGCCCGCTTCTTCCAGCTTTATGGTGGTTGGTGCACAACGGTGATCGAGTGCGTTCATCATCGCGGAGCGCTTGGCCACCAGCACGGAAGTGTCGACACCACTGATGACAGTAGGTTGGCTGTTACGCGTTTCAGGCTGATGACCAGCTTGGCGCTCAGCGACTTTGTCGATCAGCGCTGAACTGGCGTCAGCGATCGAGACACCGCGATCGATCAGGTCATCAGCGACGTCATCACCAAGTCCAACTTTCTTTGCCATTTGGCGAATAGTCAGGCTGCGCTTACGCTCAGCATCAGCTGATTCGCGACGGATAAGCTCCTCGGCCGCGCGCTTTTCTTCTTCAGTCATCGGGTTTTCCTCGGTGGTGTTGGCCACGGCGGCCGGTTGATCAGGAGGCGTAACAGCCTCGCGAACTTCGAAAATGGTTTTGAATCGGTCGCCGGTGTATTCGGCGGGTGTTTTGGCGCTTCGGACTTTCGCACCGTCGTCGAAGCCGATCGGAACCAGTGAGATCTCCAGAGGCTCCCAGTCAACAGCCCGGTAGGTCGGAAGCTTGTCGTCTTCTTCTTCGGTCAGTTGGTACTGGTGAACGGCGTAGCCGACGCTGACGTTTCGAAGAATTCCGTCAACCACGTCCTTGAACACAACGTCAGCATCTTCACGCTTACTGAAGCGCACCAGCGCGTGGCCCTCGCCGTCCGCGAGCCAAGCTCGCTCGACCACCGCCAGCACCGCGCGGAGTTCGTATTGATTGTGAACGCCAAGCAATGGAGCGCCATTGTTCAAACGGGCGAGGCGAACTGCTTTATCGCTTACCTCGAGCTCCTCCATGTAGCTGCCGACGTCCCATGACCACCGGCGCCCTTTTGCACCAGTCGTCCAAGTCAGTTCGACGGTGCGATTTTCAATGTCGACCGACTCCGGTCGAACTGCGGCGCGCAGGCTGAACGCCGGTGTTTCATGCGTCTTTCTCGTCATCACCTGATTCGGCTTTGGCATCGTCTGGTTTCTCTTCGGTGGCTGGTGGCTGGCTCGGAGAACCGGCAGCCGCAACTCGGCGCGGGTCGCAATCCAGCACCAACCCGTACTCGTCGATCATTTCGTTTGCTTTTTGGATCTGTTCGGCATGCCGTTTAGGATCGGTGATTCCGAGCTCGCGCAGGGCATCAGGCCAGGTGGTCAAACCGTTACGCACGCGGGTGATGACGTTCTCCGTTTCCGCTTTCGGATCGACCATGTCGCGCCGCGGCGGAACCCAATAAGCCTTTACGTCATCTATCACGCCGCCCGGCAGGAGCACCTGTGCTTCCATGAACCAGCGCCAGACCTGATCGCAGAGCTGAGGGATCAACATGCGCCACTGCCAAACATCCACGCGGCGAGCGAAGTTCAGCCAACCCATTCGGCCACTGGAGAAGTTGACGCCTTTGAGATCGCCAGTAAGCAGTTCATAAGGCACGCCCAAGCCGACAGCCATCGCATGCAACTGCTGCCATGAGTAAGCCGTGTAACCATTGAATGTCGGCGGTGTGCCGAAGGTGACGCTCTCGCCAAAACCCAACTCCTGCACCATTGCAGGCTCGACCCGATCAATCAGGGGTGGTTTTTTCCCACTGCCCGATCCGCTGTTTTCGTCCTTGGTAACGAACGCGGCGAAGCAAGAGGCAATCTTCGCCTGCTCCATCACGGCGTCTTCCATCTCGTCGAAGTTGCGCATGCGCTGGATTACGGGAGCCAACCAGCTATATCCGCGAGCCTGACCCGGACGTTTTCGCAAGAAGACATGAATCACGTCCTCGGCTGGCACCCTGCGTGATTGCAGTGAACCCCACACGGCGTTTGCCCCAGGATGCTCATCGAACAACCAATAAGCCACCCGCCGGCCGAGTGCGTCAAACTCGACGCCCTGGATAATCCGGTTGAGCCCGACAATGTCCGCCTTCGACTCGTCTAGAAAGTCAGCCTCTAGAACCTGAAGCTGAACGGGAACAGGAAGGCCGTCAGAGCTGAAGCGACGGCGACGGCGGACCAGGCATTCACCGCTTTCGGCGATGGCCTCCATGATCATGTGCTGCAGGCCGTAGAAATTATCCATCCCGTCAGCATCGCAAACGGTCGTCTCTGCCCATGCTTTCCACAAGTCCATTAACCGCAATCCGTCACGATCACGCTTTGCCAAGGGCAATGGAACAATTCCGGCCCCGACAGCGTTGTCAGCGATGCCGGTGATTCCGCGCTCACCGAATGGATTATTGCGGCGCTGGTCCCGCGCTCGGTTGCGAAGCTTGGCCAGAGCCGGAGCGTTCTCAACGTTTGCATCGGCACCAGTTGCGCGCCAGCCATCATTTCGACGACCGCCTGCCGCACCCTCAAAGCGGCGCTCGATCATTTTCAGAGCCATATCCGTGCGCGCTTTCTTCAACCGCATCTCCGAACGCTTGGCTGCGTACCCGGGGAACAGATCGTCAATCATCCCCATATCAGTACCCCTTCGAGAACGAAGCGTACCGGCGGCCGCCATCGTTGCAGGCATTCAGTCCAAGCTCGGTTGCCATCAGCTTGAGTATCCGCATCATCTCGTCGAGTGACCGGTAGGTGACGCTCTTGTCGGCATAGCGGACCGACAACGCCCCTTCGGCGATGGCCACCTGCAGGGCGCTGTATTGCTCGATCGTGTAGGCCATCAGTTTCTATTCCAGTGGGAGGATTTCTTGCGCGGCCGTACTTCATCGTCCGGATCATTACCGCCAGTGACAGCAGCAACCAGAAGATCGAGATCAAGCCCGAACCGCTGCTGGCAGATGCGCAAGGCTGCGAGCGCGTATACAAAACAGTCGAGCGCCTCGTTTCGGCGGCCGCCGCTGTCCCAGCGCATCACCCGCTTGCCTTTCGATATGGCTGCTTTTTTCTTTTCTGAGGTGAGTTGCTTCACCTCAGATTCGTCGCAGATCGCGTCGTTGGCCGGCAGGTGAACCACACCGGGCTGAGACACGCCTGCCTGAGATGCAGCTGTATCGACGGGCAGGCCCATCCGGCTATAAAGCAGCTCTTTGGCGTTGTCGGTGCCGACCTCCGTGAGGAAGACCTTGTGCACCTTGTTCTTCGTACGGGGGAAGTTCGCGATTGGTTTGCCGTAGACAGTCGCGCCACGGATTGGAACAACCCAGTGGACACCGTGCTTGCGACTCTCGGCGTAGACCTCGTCGGCGTAGTGGCCGCCGGCGTCCCACGTCCAGCGCTCCACCTTCATCACGATGCCGTCCACGCGTGTGAATTGCCGGTGCAGCTCAAGGCCAACCTTGCGGCGAAGCTCCTCGCTGGCAGGGTCGCCCATCAGAATGAAGCGATGAACCAACCACGCTTCCTCGCCCGGACCGAACGCCCAAACACGCCCCTCGAAACGGTCGTCTTGAGTATCGATGCCACCGACAAGCACCAGGCCGAGGGCCGGCACCTGCGGATAAACTTCGCGTCGTCCGTAAAGAACTTCGGAGTCGAGTTTCTCGCCCTGGTCGTCGTCCCATGTTTCGCCGCGGGTAGTGTTGATGAAGGTGATCAGCTTCGAGACGTCGCCTTTCACTTTCAGCCATTCTTCCGCCAAGCTGAGCCACGTACTCCAGGTGCTGTAGATCGCCCAGATGCTGTAGCTGACCGAGCGCGGAGTGCGGATAATTTCATCATCAGCGCCAAACCAGTCCATTCCGTCGCGAGTCCAGATGCCTGTGTGTTCGCATATCCATCGGCCGGTCTTCGAGGCCTCAACCATTTCGTTGTGCCAAATGATGCAGGCGGCGTGCTCGCACACGTACCAGGCTTTCTCGGCTTCACCGAGCGCGTTCTTTTCCCACTTCAGACCGAACTCACAATCCTTGCCGCCCCACTTGAGCGTCTGCTCCTCCCGGCAGTGCGGGCAGTTGATGTGGAACTTGAGCAGGTAGGGCGACTCTTCGACGGCCTTAGTGATCTGGCAGGAGCCAGCTCGTTTCGGCGTCGAGCCGCGAATAGATTTCGGATAGATCGCGCCGTTGAGTCGCTTGTCGCCCAGGGTGATCGGCGCACCCTCGCCTTCAACGCTTTCGTCAAAGTTGGACAGCTCGTCGTAGATCACCTCGTCGGCGGATTTCTCACGGTAGTTTCGTGAGGCTTTCCCGCCGCGGATCCAGAGGGTTCGCCTGTTCGCGAAGATTTTCTGGTCGAGCGTATTGTCGCTGTGCTTGCGGCCGAACCACGGAGCGAGGTCACCCAGCACTGGCACGTCACGGATCATTCCGTTGACGTGGCTCTTGCTGATGTCCTCAGCGTCCGGATCCGTCGGGCTCCACATCATGACGTTGCGGCGCTTGTGCTGGATCTTGTAGCCGATGTTCGCCATCAACAACTTGGTGTAACCGATCCGCGCCGACTTGATGAAGTTGACGACGTTGATCAGGTCGTTGCCCATGCTGTTCAGGATCGCAACCTGGAACGGCTCGGTCGTCCATTTGCCCTCGTTGTAGGAGGACTCGGCGGACATGTAGAAATTGGCATCCGCCCATTCGACGGCGGTTTGCGGCGGTTCTTTGTAGAGCGCCTGAAGTCCTAGCTTGATCGACTTGCGAAGATCATTCAGCCATGGACTCAACGTACTCATCTAATAATTCCGGAAGTTGCTCACCGAAGCTGGCGGCAATATTTCGAGCAAGCGCGATCTCCCGCTCTACCGAATCGATGACCCGAGGGTCAACCTCCGGGTGGCGCCGAGTGACGGTCTTGCCGACGGTGTCCAGTTTCGAGCCGATCTGTGCGGCAATTTTTGCGAGGGCGAATGTGGCAAAAGGGACCGGGACGAGCTGCTTGTCCAGGACAAGGTTCTTCTTCTCCTGGGCGATCCGTTGGGCGGCGGTGAGACCGCGGCGCTCTTCGAGCAGCTTGTACTCGATCATCGGATCGACGCCTTCGGTTCCATCACCCGCCGGTTGTTGTTTTCGTTGCGCGTGTTCAACGCGGTTTTCGACCACGTTCTGCACGGTGTAGAACGCTTCTCGACCTATGCGTGCGACAGGCGCAACTCCCCATTTGTCAAAGGCTTGCGGGGAAATCCCGAGGCTCGAAGCCATCTCGGATTTGTTCAACCACCCGCGCTGTTTGGTTG
>NZ_QAIU01000223.1:0-3006 GCF_003061205.1 Pseudomonas sp. HMWF006 | reverse complement strand
GGCGCATTGGGAGATTCAGAAGAACGCCGGCATCGAGCTGCTGCCGGTCGGCGATTTCGCCTGGTACGACCAGGTCCTGACTCACTCGTTGATGTTCGGTGTGATCCCTGAGCGTTTCCGCCCGCACGACGGCAAGGCAACGTTGCAAACCCTGTTCGGCATGGCCCGTGGCGTCAGCGACACGTGCTGCGGCGGGGCTCACGCCGAGGAAATGACCAAATGGTTCGACACCAATTACCACTACCTGGTCCCGGAATTCAGTGTCGATCAGCAATTCCAGCTGGGCTGGGAGCAGTTGTTCGAAGAAGTCGAAGAAGCCCGCGCGCTGGGGCACAACGTCAAGCCTGTGGTGATCGGCCCGTTGACGTACCTGTGGCTGGGCAAGGCCAAGGGTAGCGAGTTCGACAAGCTTGAACTGCTCGATCGCCTGCTGCCGCTGTACGGACAGATCTTCGCGCGGCTCGCCGCGCTCGGTGTCGAATGGGTGCAGATCGACGAACCGATTCTGGTGCTCGACTTGCCGCAAGCGTGGAAGAACGCGTTCGAGCGTGCCTACAACCAGATTCAGCGCGATCCACTGAAAAAGCTGGTTGCTACCTATTTCGGTGGGCTGGAAGAAAACCTCGGTCTGGCCGCCAACCTGCCGGTCGATGGACTGCACATTGACCTGGTGCGCGCGCCGGAACAGTACCCGACCATTCTCGATCGCCTGCCGGCCTACAAAGTGCTGTCGCTGGGAATGGTCAATGGCCGCAATGTCTGGCGCTGCGATCTGGAAAACGCCCTGGCGACCCTGCAACACGCCCATGAGCGCCTGGGTGAACGTCTATGGGTCGCGCCGTCCTGCTCGCTGCTGCACAGCCCGGTGGATCTGAGCCGCGAAGACAGTCTTGATGCCGAGCTGAAGAGCTGGCTGGCATTCGCGGTGCAAAAGTGCGAAGAGGTCGCGGTACTGGCGCACGCGGTCAAGGCGCCGGAAGCACCAAAAGTGCTGCGCGCATTGACGCAAAGCCGTTCGGTGCAGACCAGTCGCGCCGCGTCTCCGCGCATTCACAAACCGGCCGTGCAGGCCCGGGTGGCGGCGATCACCGCCAAGGACAGCCAGCGTCAGTCGCCGTTCGCCCAGCGTATCGCCAAGCAACGCGTCCGGCTGGACCTGCCGCTGTTCCCGACCACCACCATCGGTTCGTTCCCGCAGACTGCGTCGATCCGTCTGGCGCGGCAGTCGTTCAAGCAAGGCAAGCTGAGCGCGGCCGAATACACCGAAGCCATGCACAGCGAAATCCGCCATGCGGTGGACATCCAGGAACGGCTGGGCCTTGACGTGCTGGTACACGGTGAAGCCGAGCGCAATGACATGGTCGAGTACTTTGCCGAGCAACTGGATGGCTACGTATTCACCCGTTTTGGCTGGGTGCAGAGTTACGGCTCGCGTTGCGTGAAGCCGGCGGTGATCTTCGGCGATCTCAGCCGTCCGCACGCCATGACTGTCGAATGGATCCGCTATGCGCAGGGTCTGACCGACAAAGTGATGAAGGGCATGCTGACCGGGCCTGTGACCATGTTGATGTGGTCGTTCCCTCGTGAAGATGTCAGCCGCGAAGTGCAGGCCCGGCAACTGGCGCTGGCGATCCGTGACGAAGTGGTCGATCTGCAAGCGGCCGGGATCAGGATCGTGCAGATCGACGAAGCGGCATTCCGCGAAGGCTTGCCGTTGCGTCAGGCACAGTGGCAGCAGTATCTGGACTGGGCGAGCGAGGTGTTCCGCCTGTGCGCTGGCGGGGTGCACGACGAAACCCAGATTCACACGCACATGTGCTACAGCGAGTTCAACGATGTGATCGAGTCCATCGCGGCGATGGATGCGGATGTGATCACCATCGAGACGTCACGTTCGGACATGGAACTGCTCGACGCCTTCGAAGCCTTCGCCTACCCGAACGACATCGGCCCGGGCGTCTACGATATCCACTCGCCACGGATTCCGCAGGTCGCGGAAATGGCCGGTCTGCTGCGCAAGGCGGCCCGGCGCATCCCGGCCGAGCGCCTGTGGGTCAACCCGGACTGCGGCCTGAAAACCCGCGGCTGGCCGGAGACCGAAGCGGCGCTGGTGCATATGGTCGCGGCGGCGCGGCAGTTGCGCAAAGAGCTGGCGTAACGCTTGGGCCGCATGAAACACAGCCGTTGTGGAGCGGGCTGTGTTTTATGAATGAAATCGCAGGATCTGCGCACCATCGAACGGGTCTGTCAGGTAGTGCGCCTTGACCCCGAACGTTTCCTGTAGCCGCTGCGGCGTCAGCACTTCCAGCGGCTTGCCCAGAGCCACCAGCCGGCCGCGTTCCAGCACCGCCAGCCGATCGCATTTCAACGCCTGATTGAGGTCATGCAATGCAATCAGTGTGGTCACCGGCAACGCCTGCACCACGTTGAGGATCGTCAATTGATGCTGGATGTCGAGGTGGTTGGCCGGTTCGTCCAGCAGCAGGATTTGCGGGCGCTGGGCCAACGCTCGGGCAATGTGCACGCGCTGGCGTTCACCGCCTGACAAGTGACGCCAGACACGCGTGCGCAGGTGCAGCGCATCGACGTCGATCAACGCCTGTTCAACGATGGCGTCGTCCACCTGCGACCACGGCTGCAGCGCTGAAAGCCACGGTGTGCGCCCCAGTGCAACGGCGTCGAATACGCGGATGCCGTCGTCGGTGTCGGCCTGTTGTTCGACCACCGCCAGTTTTTGCGCAATGCTGCGCCGGGGCATTTTCCCGAGGGGCTGGCCTTCGAGCAGAACCTCGCCAACGCTCGGCTCGCGCAATCCGGCAAGCAGTTTCAACAGAGTGGATTTGCCCGAGCCATTGGGCCCGACGATGCCGAGGGTCTCGCTGCGCTGGACCTCCAGGCAGACACCGTCAAGCAACTCGGCGCCGCGCACCTTGAACGTCAGCCCGGAACAACTCAACACCGGGTTCATCGAGCCGATCTCCGGCCAACCAAGATGAGCGCAAACAC
>NZ_QAIU01000222.1:9779-16107 GCF_003061205.1 Pseudomonas sp. HMWF006 | reverse complement strand
GGCGAAGATCGGCCCGATGTGGCGGCAGTTTTTCGCCAGCGCACTGACTGAAATCATTCCCGACCAGCAAGCCGGATCGCCCGTGTATGGCGTGTATTCGGCCTACGAGTCGGACGCCTCCGGGGCGTTCGACGTGACCGCGGGCGTGGCTGTCGACAAGCCTGCGGGCAGGTACGAATCGGTCGAGATCGAAGCGGGCGACTATCTGGTGTTCGAGGCGCACGGTCAAATGCCCGACGCGGTGATCTCTACCTGGGGCAAAGTGTGGACGTTCTTTAATGACAATCCGCAAATCCAGCGTCGCTACGCCACGGACTTCGAGGCCTATACCGACCCCGAATCCGTGTCGATCCATATCGGCGTTCGCTAAGACTGCGTCTCACGCTCTAGCAACTGGCGCTTGCGCTCCACGCCCCAGCGATAACCTGACAGATTGCCATCGCTGCGCACCACGCGGTGGCAGGGGATCGCTACCGCCAGACGGTTGGCCCCGCAGGCCTGGGCCACGGCGCGCATGGATGTCGGCGCGCCGATGCGCTGGGCAATGTCGGCGTAGCTGGCCGTGCTGCCGGGCGGAATCTCGCGCAACGCTTGCCAGACGCGCTCTTGAAACGCCGTCCCGCGCACGTCCAGCGGCAAGTCCAGGCCAATGGCCGGCGCTTCGATAAAGCCCACGACCTTGGCGATCAGTTGTTCAAATCCACGGTCGGCGCCGATCAGGTTGGCTTTCTTGAATTGATCCTGCAGATCGCACACCAGTTGATGCGGGTCGTCGCCCAACAGAATCGCGCAAACCCCACGTTCGCTTTGCGCGACAAGGATCGCGCCGAGCGAGCATTGGCCCACCGCGAAACGAATGTCGTTGTTCTGGCCGGCTGCACGGTAGTCGCCGGGCTTCATGCCTAACAGATGATCGGCGGCTTCGTAGAAGCGGCTGTTGGAGTTGAAACCGGCGTCATAGAGCGCGTCCGTCACGGAGTCGCCGTCTGCCAGCCGTTCGCGGACCCTGCGCGAACGGTGGGCGGCGGCGTAACCTTTGGGCGTCAGGCCGGTGGCAGCGTTGAACACCCGATGAAAATGAAACGGGCTCAAGCCTGCCGTCTGCGCGAGCTCATTGAGCCGCGGCGGGTTTTCTGCCGTTTCGATCTGTCGACAGGCTTTCGCCACGGTCGCAGCGTGTTGCGCTGCGACATCGCTGTGATCCTTGCTGGCCCGTTTGCTGGGCCGGTAGCCTGCCGCTTCAGCTTGTTGCGCATTGTCGAAGAACTCGACGTTCTGCGGTTTCGGCAACCGTGCCAGGCTGCTGGGACGGCAGTAGATGCCGGTGGTTTTTACCGCATAGACAAACTGCCCGTCCGCTCGTGGATCGCGAGCGACCACGGCGGCCCAGCGTGGATCGTCCTGGATGTTGAGCGGGGTCGAAAGCGTTTTCATGATGAGTAATCCGTTGACCTGTTTGACTCAGGTTAACCAGCCTAGGCGCGCACGACACTCCGGGCCTTGCGGTCGAATTTTCTGCTTATCGGGCGACCCGGAATGTCAGGTTGATCCGCTGTTCGCCAAGGCGCGGATGCTGACCGTGCCTGATCGGCAATACGCCGTGATACCGCAAGCGGTCGACGCCACCCCAGACCACCATGTCACCGTGCAGCAGTGGAATACGCTGAGTTTTGTCGCTGCGGGAAAAACCGCCGAACAGAAACATCGCCGGCAATCCGAGGGACAGGGAAACGATCGGTGCGGCGAAGTCCTTTTCGTCTTTATCCTGATGTAACGACATCTTGGCACCGGGGATATAGCGGTTGATCAGGCAGGAATCGGCGTTGAAGTCAGAGAATCCGCCGCGTTCGGCGGCCGAGTGCGCCAGCATGGCGAACGATTTCGGCATCGGCGGCCAGGGTAAACCGCTGAGCGGGTCGACGGGCGAGTAACGATAGCCGCTGCGATCGGTGATCCAGCCCCACGCACCGCAACTGCTGGTGCCGACTGACATGCTGAAGCCGCCCGGCGTGACCATGTGACGCAAGGGAGCGGCGACGAGAATGGCGTCCAGCGCCGGCAGCAGGTGGTCGACCACCGGCAAGGCGAAACCGCGCAACACCCATGATTGTTCGCCGATCTGCTCGGTTCGTGGCTGTTGTTCGGGTTCGTGGTCTGCGAACAGATCGAATGTACGGGATGACATGGTCGTCACGTGGCGTCGTGAAAGATGATGCCTAGGGTATGCCTTTTTCCACTGTGCAGGCGACTCACGCCATGGCGCAGGGTCACCCGGTAATCGCCGCGCACGCCTTTGACCGGGCGTTGATTGACGGCAAAGATCACGGCATCGCCTTTTTTCAGATCCAGCACCAGCGGACGCGACTGCATGCGCGGGCGTTGTTCGGTGAGGATGAATTCGCCACCGGTAAAATCCTCGCCGGGTTCTGACAGCAGAATCGCCACTTGCAACGGAAACACCCACTCACCGTACACATCCTGGTGCAGACAGTTGTAGTCCTGCGTACCGTACTGCAATAAGAGCGGAGTAGGGCGCAACTGGCCGGCGGCATGGCAGTGCTGAAGAAATTCGTCGTGGCCTGGCGGAAAACGTTCCGGCAGGTTCATTCGCGCGTACCAGCGATTCGCCAACGGCACCAGGCACGGATACAGCGCCGTGCGCAGGCGTTGTATGGGCGCGGGCAGCGGATAACGGAAGTACTTGTATTCGCCGCGACCGAAACCATGGCGAGCCATGATGACCTGGGAGCGGAACGGCCCGGTCTGCGGATAGAGCGCGCTCAGGTGCTCACAGCTTGCGGCCGACAGCAGTGAGCGGATGATGGCGCATCCGTCGCGGTCCAGTTGCTGTTCAAGACCGGCCCAGTCGAGTTCGGCTAAACGGGTGGGTGACATCGACATGCTGACTCCTTGACCCAAGGTCGAAGCCGTCAGTCTGGTCAGGTGCGGGCGGCAGAGCACTCCGCCGCTTGCGGTCGAATTCCCGGCGCCGTACTACAGCGCTTTGCTCACGGCGATGTCAGTGATCACATCGTCGCTCTGGCCGTGGATAGCGTCCAGGGCTGCCTTGGCCTCTTCCGCTGTGCCGTTCTGCAGTTGTGCGAACTCGAAGCGGCGTTCGCCGTTGAGTTTGTACTTGATGACGTATTTGGTCGTTTGAGCCACGGTCATGCCTACCTTTCTGAATGGGCGGAGCGTCTCAGCTGAGTTTGGAGCTGGAGCGGCGAATGATCTTGATCGAATGGGTCAGCGTCGGTTTGCGGGTTACGCTGATCGCCCGGCGGTTGACGGTGTCGATGGTGATGTTCCAGAACCCGGTGCTCGGCGCGGTGATACGGGCCGGGAACGTGTCGAAAGCGCCACCGTGATAGGTGTGGCGGCCGCCGTTCTTGAAGCTGCGGAAGTTGGCGTCGTTCATCAGACGGATGTTGCACATTTGCGAGCATTGGATGACGACGATGTCGTCTTCGTTGAGGTGCTCGCGCTGGTGAATAAATTTCATGGGCGCCTCCAGAAGGGCTTTTTCTACTAAATCAAAACGATAGCTTGTCGATGAGCGCAGTTTATCAGCCCGCACGGGTTATTATCCGGCCGTCGGGCGTCGCTTTGACAATTTTGAACAGATATTCGCGATTGGATGCGGGTTAAATGCAGAAGGCCTCGGATAAAAACGGCATTTGTGCTGTCGGACGGTCTTTAATGGAGGTTTTATATGAAGTGGGGTGTGGTGTGTCTGCCATTGGTTCTGGTGGTGAGTGGTTGTGCGAGCGTTTCTGAAATAAACGAAACGCTGCCGACCATGAGCGTGATCTCTGGCAAGAAACCCCAGGAATATGCGCAGTGCCTGTCCGATAAACTGGCTGACAGCCGCGGCGCGCTGCAAACGCAACCGCACAAGGACGGGGTTCGGGTGATCGTTCCGGGCAAATTGTCCTCGGGTCCGGCCGCTGTGTTTGATATCGAAGACCGCTCCGGCGGCAGCAGTATCAAGCTGCATGAGCGTATGTCCAACGTTCCCATTCGCCCTCGGGATGTGCGCAACGCTGCCAATGCGTGCATTTCCGGCTGATAGACTGTCTGTCATCAGCATCGATGCCGTCACAGTCATGCTGTGACGGCATTTTCATTTCTGGAGTCGCGATGAAGCGAGAGCAAGTACGGGAGCGCCACGTAGAGGGCCTTATCTCTGCCACCCATGTGATTCAGAACCCGGCGAATCCGGGGGAGTGGATCGTGTTTTTCAAGAAGAGCGCCGGGCGCAGTTACTTTCTGGTGGACGAGAACGACGAGGTCGAGTCGTTCAGCCGACTCGACGACCTGATCGAAGTCGTGCGCGGACTCGGGATCAAGTTCGCTGAAATACACATGTAGGGTTTATTTGCAGACCACCACCACGCTGCGGTTCTTGTAGTTGCCGACATCGACGCCGAGCGTCTTGTCGCTTTCCTTCGACGCTGGCGTGCCGTCGGTACCGACGATGCGGTAACCGGTCCCGGCGCAGGACGCGTCAGCCTTTTCGTAGCAGGTGGCCCAGGAGTTGGCTTCGCCGGAGCAATCGATGCTCAGGCCCTGTTCGCCATTGTTCAGGTACGTGGTTTCAGAGGTGGCGCAGCCGCTTAATGCCAATACCGCAACGAGGGGCAGCCATTTGTTCATATTCATGAGTGTGATCTTCAGCGAGGGGGGACTAGACGCTCTGACAGCGCCGGCGTGAAAAGGTTATAGCGATTGGCCACTTGTTTGCGTTCGAACAGAAAAAAGCCCTGCGCAATGGCAGGGCTCGGCATTCGCTGCGAGCGCTCAGCCCTCGCTCTTGCCGCGTCGCTTCGGCGCGGGCGGCGTGTAATCGAGTACCGACGCGACTTCGATCGCCATGGCTTCAGTAGGTAACGGCCCGGACACATCTTCGCCATTGGCGGCAGTGATGTGCCACTGGCCATCTTTGCCCTTGTCGACCGTGTACCCATTGATGATTTTTGCTGCGGCCATCTATCTGTCTCGTTCGCTGGTTCAAAGCCGCCATGATACCGGCAAATGCTCGCATTGGGTGACGATGAGCGTATGGTGAAGCGGTTTATCGGTGACTTTGAGCTACGCTGATTTCGCGGTCCGAAGTTGCCGATGGAACTATCGGCGAGAATATTTCTCTATGTTGGCATCGGTTAGCCAGTGCGGGGCATTGTAAGGTGCACGCCGCCTGATTAGACTGCGCCGAAACTCGTACACACAGCCCTTTCAAGGACTTATATGATCAAGAAATGCTTGTTCCCAGCAGCCGGTTACGGTACTCGCTTCCTGCCAGCGACTAAAGCCATGCCTAAAGAAATGCTGCCGGTGGTAAACAAGCCACTGATCCAGTACGGCGTTGAAGAAGCTCTGGACGCTGGCCTGACGGAAATCTCCATTGTTACGGGTCGTGGCAAACGCGCTCTGGAAGACCACTTCGACATCAGCTACGAGTTGGAAAACCAGATCAAAGGCACCGACAAAGAGAAATACCTGGTCGGCATCCGCAAACTGCTGGATGAGTGCTCGTTCTCCTACACTCGTCAGACCGAAATGAAAGGTCTGGGCCACGCGATCCTGACCGGTCGCCCGCTGATCGGTGACGAACCGTTCGCTGTGGTGCTGGCGGACGACCTGTGCGTCAACCTCGAAGGCGACGGCGTGCTGACCCAGATGGTCAAGCTGTACAAGCAGTTCCGCTGCTCGATCATCGCCATTCAGGAAGTCGATCCGCAGGAAACCAGCAAGTACGGCGTGATCGCCGGCGAGATGATCCGCGACGACATCTACCGCGTTCACAGCATGGTCGAGAAGCCAAAGCCGGAAGACGCACCGTCGAACCTGGCAATCATCGGTCGTTACATCCTGACGCCGGACATCTTTGACCTGATCGAGCAGACCGAGCCAGGCAAGGGTGGCGAAATCCAGATCACCGACGCCCTGATGAAGCAGGCGCAGAACGGTTGCGTGATGGCCTATAAGTTCAAAGGCAAGCGTTTCGACTGCGGTGGCGCTGAAGGCTACATCGAGGCGACCAACTTCTGCTTCGAGAACTTCTACAAGACTGGCAAGGCTTACTGAGTACGCCTGCTTCATTTGTAAGAAAAAAGCCACCTTCGAGTGGCTTTTTTCATTTTCCGCCCCCATTTACTTGCCAGGACTTGCCCAACGGGTGGCTGCGGGTATGCTGATCGCCTGCCGAGGAGATAGAAATGGCCTACGATTTTGACCTTTATGTGATTGGTGCCGGTTCCGGCGGTGTACGGGCTGCCCGTTTTGCTGCCGGTTTCGGTGCAAAAGTGGCGGTGGCCGAGAGCCGTTA
>NZ_QAIU01000222.1:2338-9768 GCF_003061205.1 Pseudomonas sp. HMWF006 | reverse complement strand
AGCCTGGGCGAAGCGAATTTCGATTGGGCGACGCTGATTGCCAACAAGGATCGCGAGATCAACCGCCTCAACGGCATTTACCGCAATCTGCTGGTGAACAGTGGCGTGACCCTGCATGAAGCGCACGCGAAGATCGTCGGCCCGCATGAGGTCGAGGTTAACGGTGGGCGCTTCACCGCGAAAAACATTTTGATCGCCACCGGCGGCTGGCCGCAGATTCCACAGATTCCGGGGCATGAGCACGCCATCAGCTCCAACCAGGCATTCTTCCTCAAGGAGCTTCCGAAACGCGTGCTGGTGGTCGGTGGCGGTTACATCGCGGTCGAGTTTGCCGGGATCTTCCACGGACTTGGGGCGAACACCACCTTGCTGTATCGCGGTGATCTGTTCCTGCGCGGCTTCGACGGTTCGGTGCGCAAGCATCTGCAGGAAGAGCTGACCAAGCGCGGCATGGATCTGCAGTTCAATGCCGACATCGCGCGCATTGACAAGCAGGCCGATGGCAGCTTGAAAGCTACCCTCAAGGATGGTCGAGTGCTGGAGGCGGACTGCGTGTTCTACGCCACTGGCCGGCGTCCGATGCTGGATAACCTGGGCCTGGAAAACACCGATGTGCAGCTCAACGACAAAGGCTTCATTGAGGTCGACGAGCAATACCAGACCAGCGAGCCGTCAATCCTGGCGCTGGGCGATGTGATCGGTCGTGTACAGTTGACCCCGGTGGCATTGGCTGAGGGCATGGCGGTGGCGCGACGTCTGTTCAAGCCTGAGCAATACCGTCCGGTCGATTACAAGATGATCCCGACGGCCGTGTTCAGCCTGCCGAACATCGGCACAGTCGGCTTGACCGAAGAAGAGGCGCGCGAGGCGGGTCACGACGTGGTCATTTACGAAAGCCGTTTCCGTCCGATGAAGCTGACGCTGACCGAGTGTCAGGAGAAGACGCTGATGAAGCTGGTGGTCGACGGCAAAACCGATAAAGTCCTCGGTTGCCATATGGTCGGCCCTGACGCCGGAGAGATCGTGCAGGGGCTGGCGATTGCATTGAAGGCTGGTGCCACCAAGCGCGACTTCGACGACACGATCGGGGTTCACCCGACGGCCGCCGAAGAGTTCGTCACAATGCGTACGCCGGTCGGCGCTTAAGCGTTTTTCGGTTTGGCCTGGTCTGGCGCTGCCGCAACGGTGGCTGCCAGACGTTGGCTTTCTTCCAGGCTTGCCTGCACTTTACTCAATTCCTTTTCCAGTGACTGGTTGAGCAGTGCCTGCTCCTCGACGCTCTGTTTGAGTGTCTGGCTTTCCAGCGTCGCTACGCGCAAACGTTCCTGGAGGAGGGTGCGTTCGCTGTCGACGCGGGTCGCTTGCTCAAGCAATTGATCCTGGCGCTGATTGCTCTGCTTGAGCTGATCCTGCAACAAATTCAATTCGCGTTGAGTGCCACGATTTTCCGTGAGCAGGCGTTCGTTGTCGCGATGCAGTTGAGTGATTTCATCCTGGCGGACTAGCGCACTTTGCTGTGCCTGACGTAGTTCGGCCTGAATCTGCTGCACTTGCGCTTCGTGGCGACTTTGTTCCTGCTCGCGCTGCTCTTTGGTGGCGTTGCGGTAGTGCTCCAGTGCGTCACGGGCGTGCAGGTGCTTTTCTTCCAGTGAGCGGATCTGCTCGTCCTTGTCCTGCAGGCGCAATTCGAAATCGGCCAGTGCCTGATTCAGACCGGCATTACGGGTTTGTTCGGTTTGCAACATGGAGCGGGTGTTGCTCAGTGCTTCGGACTCACGCTCCAGCGCGGCGCCTTGAATGTCGTGCTCGTGCTCGAGCTTTTCCAGGGCCTGGCGGGTTTGCTTCAGTTCCGACTCCAGGGCTTCGCGTTGCGCTTCGAACTGCTCGCGTGCCTGCTCGATCGGCTCTTGCGCCTGTTCTTTCAGGCGTTGAGCGAGGCGCGAGACCAGTGCAGTCAGCTCGTCATCAATCGGTTCGGCCGAGGCTTCGATTGGCTGGGCGCCGTCATCCAGTTCCTTCAGGTAGCGATGGATCGTGGTTTTCGAGCCGGTATTACCCATTTCGATGCGTACTGCATCAATGCTCGGGTGTTCGCCGCGGGCCAGAATCGCGGTGCGCGCAATCTGAACCAGCGCTTTGGTAATGCCGCCACGGGCCATGAGAACTCCTACGGTTACGTACTGTGGTACATGCCACTAAAGTACGCAGTGTACCATTCAAAAAATAAAGTTAAACCTTTGATATCAAAGACGCGGGATATACTGGTATTACCCAGTGTCAGGTGATTAAATCCGCTTTTTGATCCTTGAATCAGTACGCCTGCGAGAAAACTGCCCATGAGCGATATGGATCGCTATCTGCAAGCCGCTACCCGCGACAACACCCGACGCAGCTATCGCGCGGCCATCGAGCATTTCGAAGTGACGTGGGGAGGTTTCCTGCCGGCCACGGCAGACAGCGTGGCGCGTTATCTCGTCGAACATGCAGGCGTGCTGTCGATCAACACGCTCAAGCTGCGTCTGTCGGCGCTGGCGCAGTGGCACAACAGTCAGGGGTTTGCCGATCCGACCAAAGCGCCGGTGGTGCGCAAGGTGTTCAAGGGTATTCGGGCATTGCATCCGGCGCAGGAAAAGCAAGCCGAACCCTTGCAATTGCGCGATCTGGAACGCGTCGTCGCCTGGCTGCAGCAAGAGGCGCTGACGGCGAAGCAGCAACAGGATCGTCCAGCGCTGCTCAAGGCCTACCGCGATCGGGCGCTGATTCTGCTCGGCTTCTGGCGCGGCTTTCGCAGTGATGAGCTATGCCGCTTGCAGATCGAGCATGTGCAGGCCAACGCCGGCACTGGCATCACCTTGTATCTGCCGCGCAGCAAGGGTGATCGGGAAAACCTTGGACAGACGTATCAAGCGCCGGCACTGCTGAAACTGTGTCCGGTTCAGGCCTATATCGACTGGCTGACCGAAGCCGCTCTGGTACGTGGCCCGGTTTTCCGCAGCATTGACCGCTGGGGCAACCTGAGCGAGGAGGGCTTGCACGCCAACAGCATCATTCCACTGCTGCGTCAGGCGCTGGAGCGTGCCGGTATTGCGGCAGAAAACTACACCAGCCATTCGCTGCGTCGAGGCTTTGCCACGTGGGCCCATCAAAGCGGTTGGGACTTGAAGTCGTTGATGAGTTACGTCGGCTGGAAGGATATGAAGTCCGCGATGCGCTATGTTGAAGCAAGCCCATTCCAGGGGATGGCTCGGATTACGGAAAAGCCGGCTTCGTCGTAGATATCGTTTTCTTCTATTAATACAGTCAGCTAATAGCGAAAACAAATCAGCAGCATCAGGTTTGCCAATGAGCCATCCGTCGAGTGAGTGGGTAGGATTCACCCCATCAACTTCACAACCCTGACGGAGAGTCATCAATGCCTATCATCAACAGCCAAGTAAAACCGTTCAAAGCTACCGCGTTCAAAAACGGCGACTTCGTTCAAGTCTCGGACGCTGACCTGAAAGGCAAGTGGTCGGTCGTATTCTTCTACCCAGCCGACTTCACCTTCGTTTGCCCTACCGAGCTGGAAGACCTGGCTGACAACTACGCTGCCTTCCAGAAACTGGGCGTAGAGATCTACAGCGTTTCCACCGACACCCACTTTGCCCACGCTGCCTGGCACAACACTTCGCCAGCCATCGGCAAAATCGAATACACCATGATCGGCGACCCGACTCACGCCATCTCCCGCAACTTCGACGTGCTGATCGAAGAAGCTGGCCTGGCTGACCGTGGCACCTTCGTGATCAACCCTGAAGGCCAGATCAAAATCGTTGAACTGAACGATGGCGGCGTTGGCCGTGACGCTTCCGAGCTGCTGCGCAAGATCAAGGCTGCTCAATACGTTGCTGCTCACCCAGGCGAAGTTTGCCCAGCCAAGTGGAAAGAAGGCGAGGCCACTCTGGCTCCGTCCCTGGACCTGGTCGGCAAGATCTAAGTCTGTGAGACACGCAACACAGGGCGGAACTCCGCATCTACTTCAGTAAGCTGCACCGCCCAATAAAAAAGCCCGGGCGAGATTCGCTCGGGCTTTTTTTCGCCTCGAATAAAGACACAGGAGATCGCCCGTATGTTGGACGCCAATCTTAAAGCCCAGTTGAAATCGTACCTGGAACGGGTCACCCAGCCGATCGAGATCGTTGCTTCCCTCGACGACGGTGCGAAATCCCGGGAAATGCATGACCTGCTCAAAGACGTTGTCAGTCTGTCGAGCCAGATTGCCCTGATCGACAACGGTGACGATGCCCGCAAGCCATCGTTCTCGATCAACCGTCCGGGCGCCGACATCAGTCTGCGGTTCGCCGGTATCCCGATGGGCCACGAATTTACTTCCCTGGTGCTGGCCCTGCTGCAAGTCGGTGGTCACCCATCGAAAGCCAGCGTTGAAGTGATCGAGCAGATCCGTTCGCTCAAAGGCGAGTTCAGCTTTGAGACCTATTTCTCGCTGTCCTGCCAGAACTGCCCGGACGTGGTCCAGGCACTGAACCTGATGGCCGTGCTCAACCCGAACATTCGCCACGTCGCCATCGACGGCGCGCTGTTCCAGGACGAAGTCAATGATCGCAAGATCATGGCGGTGCCGAGCATCTACCTCAATGGTGAGAACTTCGGTCAGGGCCGCATGGGTCTGGAAGAAATCCTCGCCAAGCTCGACACCGGCGCCATCGAGCGTCAGGCCGAGAAAATCAGTGCCAAAGAAGCCTTTGACGTGCTGGTGGTCGGCGGTGGCCCGGCCGGTGCTTCGGCGGCGATCTACGCTGCGCGCAAAGGCATCCGCACCGGTGTCGCGGCCGAGCGCTTTGGCGGCCAGGTGCTGGACACGATGGCCATCGAGAACTTCATTTCCGTACAGGAAACCGAAGGCCCGAAACTGGCGACTGCGCTGGAAGAACACGTCAAGCAATACGACGTCGACATCATGAACCTGCAACGCGCCGACAAGCTGATTCCCGGCAAGAACGGCGAGCTGCATGAAGTTCACTTCGCCAGTGGCGCGACCCTCAAAGCCAAGAGTGTGATTCTGGCGACCGGTGCACGCTGGCGCGAAATGAACGTGCCGGGTGAGCAGGAATACCGCAACAAAGGCGTGGCGTACTGCCCGCACTGCGATGGCCCGCTGTTCAAAGGCAAGCGTGTTGCGGTGATTGGTGGCGGTAACTCCGGCGTCGAAGCGGCGATCGACCTGGCCGGTATCGTGGCCCACGTCACCTTGCTGGAGTTTGATGTAAAACTGCGGGCCGACGCTGTGCTGCAACGCAAGCTGCACAGTCTGCCGAACGTCACCGTGATCACCAGCGCACAAACCACTGAAGTCACCGGTAATGGCGAGAAGGTCAACGGTCTGCGTTACAAGGATCGCAACAGCGATGAACTGCGTACCGTCGAGCTGGAAGGGATCTTTGTCCAGATCGGTCTGTTGCCCAATACTGACTGGCTCAAAGGCACCATCGAGCTGTCGCCACGTGGCGAGATCATTGTCGACAACCGTGGTGAGACGTCGATCCCGGGCATCTTCGCTGCCGGCGACGTAACGACTGTGCCGTACAAGCAGATCGTGATTGCGGTGGGCGAGGGCGCGAAGGCTTCGTTGAGTGCTTTCGATCACTTGATCCGCACTTCGGCTCCGGCGTAACTGCCAGGCCATAAATGAAAAAACCCGTGAGAGATCACGGGTTTTTTATTGGGCGTGAAATCTTGCCCCTCACCCCAGCCCTCTCCCGAAGGAGAGGGAGCTGACCGAGGTGTCTGGCGTTGTCCATCGACCTGAAAGATCCAGTCGATTATGGATTCAGCGCCAGTCTTTCAAGTCGGCGTAACTCTCCAATATCCCCCAATCAGTTCCCTCTCCCTCCAGGAGAGGAGCCGACCGAGGTATCTGAGATTGTCCATCGACCTGAACGATCCAGTCGATTATGGATTCAGCGCCAGTCTTTCAAGTTGGCGTAACTCTCCAATATCCCCCAGTCAGTTCCCTCTCCCTCCAGGAGAGGGAGCCGACCGAGGTATCTGAGATTGTCCATCGACCTGAACGATCCAGTCGATTATGGATTCAGCGCCAGTCTTTCAAGTCGGCGTAATTCTCAAATATCCCCCAATCAGTTCCCTCTCCCTCTGGGAGAGGGTTAGGGTGAGGGGCTTTTCAGCTTTTACAGCGGCGCAGGCTGAATGATCTCGACCCAATAGCCGTCCGGGTCCTTGATGAACGCCAGGCTCTTCATGCGGCCATCGGTCAGGCGCTTCTGGAAGTCGCAGCCCAGTTCTTCGAAGCGCGCGCACGCGGCTACGATGTCCGGCACCGAGATGCAGATGTGGCCAAAACCGCGCGGGTCGGTATTGCCGTTGTGATAGGCGAAGTCAGCATCGTTTTCGGTGCCGTGGTTGTGGGTCAGTTCCAGAATGCCCGGAATCGACTTCATCCACTCGGTGCGCGCAGCGGCGTCGGCCGGGATCTGCGCCTTGTCGACCAGCGCGAGGAAGTACAGGCTGAACTCGGCTTCCGGGAAGTCACGCTTTTCGACCAGCGAGAAACCCAGCACGCGGGTGTAAAAATCCAGGGACTTCGTGATGTCTTTCACACGCAGCATGGTGTGGTTGAACACGAAGTTGCGGGTTGCGCTGTCTGGCGTGGCGGTAACGCCGGGGAAAGTGTTCAGTTCGTGCAGGCTCATGGGCCCTCCAATAACTATGGGCGAGTGATGGGCGCAATGATACGCATGCCTTGCGGCATCGCCAAATGAAAGGGCAGGCTTGCCCTGCGTGCGGGCGGGGCTCAGACTTTGCCGCTCAATCTGCGAGTGCGCCCGGCAATGATCCGACTGTTCAAAACCCTGTTTGTTTTTTCTGTGTTCTCGCTGCAGGCGGTTTGCGCGTTGGCGGACGAGCCGAGTGTCACCTGGCCAGCAGGCTGGGAAGTCGAAGCGCTACCGGACAGCGCCCCTCAGGTTTCTCGTCAGCGGGCGGTGAAAAACGATGCCGATGGCAATCAGGTGATGGTGATGGAGTTGACCATGACGCAGGTGGAAGCGGGGCATCAGGTGAATCTGCAGGGGGTATTGCTGGAGATGCGCAAGTCGATTCAAAAGGACTTTTTCCAAAGCGGCTACCAAAGTGTCTGCAACAAGGTGCACGCCGCGATGCTTGGCTCTTTATCGGCGCTGGAAACGACTTGCACGGTCACCGAAAACGGTCGACATGTGTTGTCGCAAACGCTGGTGGCGGCGCTCGATGCTGATAAGGCTTATGTTCTTTCCTACGCGGGGCAGGCGCAGGTTTATAAGGACAGCGCAGACGAAATAGTCGCGGTGCGAAACAGCTTGAAACTTTAAGCGTCTGTTCTAGTGGCGGGCTCGATTAGATACCCGAACGGATTAAGCACAAAGTTTGTACGCCAG
>NZ_QAIU01000222.1:0-2328 GCF_003061205.1 Pseudomonas sp. HMWF006 | reverse complement strand
GTAGCAACATTGCGCAGCAAATTTTTTTGCGTTCTGGCTCACGGGTGTTACACGAAAATCACAACTTGCTCGATGAAATTCATTTCATTTGTTAGATATTGTCAATAAAAAAGCCCCGCACGATGCGGGGCTTTTTGTTGAAGCGCGATTAACCGCGCAACCAGGAATCAACGGTAGCTGCACCGTATTGTTCCTTCCAGGCTTTCAGGCCACGGTGGTTGCCACCTTTGGTTTCGATCAGTTCACCAGTGTGCGGGTTCTGATAAACCTTGACCACGCGAGCGCGGCGGGTTTTAGGGGCCGCAGACACTTGCAGACCGGATTTTGCCGGATTCGGATCGAGGATGGCGATGATGTCTTTCAGGCCTTTGCCATAGGTTTTCATCAGCCCCTGGAGCTTTTCTTCGAATTCGATTTCTTTCTTGAGCCCGGCATCGTTCTTCAGCGATTCCAGCTGCTTGAGCTGTTCCTGAAGGGCCTTTTCAGCTGCACGAAATTCAGCGAGTCTGGACAATATCTTTACTCCAATAGTGTGTTTGGCTGATACCAACCGCAAACAAAGCTATAAGCCAAGAGCCTTGAAGCGACTCGGTGATAATTGGCTCACCTGCCAGTCTTGCAACAGGCATGAAAAATTGTAGTAGTTAATGAGCCAAGAGTAAATCCTGACTTTTTCCTCATGTAACAATCACAGTCTTTTGTATCAATTTGGTGCGTCGTGGTGATGCGCTCTGAAAAATTTCATTTAGTTAATGGTGACTTAATGCACTGATGAAGTCTGCCGCAGCCATCGGCTTGCCGAACAGATAACCTTGCAGGAAGTTGACGTTATGGGCGGTCAGATAATCGGCCTGTGCCTGGGTTTCGACACCTTCGGCAACAATACCCAAGTCCAGCTTGGCCGAGAGTTCGATAATGGTGTCCAGAATGTGCCGGGACAGTGCGTCAACACCGATCATGGCGACGAAACTCTGGTCGATCTTCAGGAAATCGACATTGAACTTGCGCAGGTAACCGAGGCTGGAATGCCCGGTGCCGAAATCGTCGATGGCAATCATTACACCCAGCTCATGCAGTTGCGCGAACAACTGTCGGGTGATGTCGGTCGGCTCGATCAGCTGGCGCTCGGTCAACTCCAGCACCAGATTGATACTGCCCGGCGTGAATGCCGCCAGCAGTTCGCGGCAATCGTCCACCAGTGCAAGATCCTGACAGTGGCTGGCGGTGATATTGATGCCGAGGTGGAAGGGGGTGACGAATGTCGCCGACAGAGGCCCGAGGAGGGTGGCGGTTTGCTGCATCAGGGCGCGGGTCATTGGCACGATCAGGCCGGAGTGCTCGGCGAACGGAATGAACAGGTCCGGACGGACCAGCCCCTCTTTCGGGTGGTTCCAGCGCATCAGCACCTCAGCGCCTGACCACCTTTTGCTGTCGCCATGCACCACGGGTTGAAAATAGGGAATGAATTCGCCAGCCTCCAGCGCGCGGAGCATTTCATGGCTCGGCGACGTCGAGCGTTTTTGCAGGACATGCCCGATCGCCGCCGACACCACACCAAAAAACATCAACAGACTGAACAATGGCGGGTATTCATCGGCCATGTACCGCCAGGTTTCGCCTTGGGCAAAACCGGCAGCGACACTGAACGCATAATGCGAAGAATCCAGCTTGCTTTGCGCCACCGGGAGCGTCGGCAACTGGCCTTGATGCACGGTGCCGTCGGCGGACAGCCAGTTGTTGCCCACTTGCAGGAGCAACAGTGTGTCCCGGCCAATCAGGCGCAGGATGTTGCTCAGGTGATAACCATCCAGTGTCGTCAGCGCACCGCCGCGTCCGTCACTGAGGCGATACACCAGCAACGCGGTGTTGGGCGTTACCGGATTGCCGTTCATCAACCACAGCTTGCCCTGAGTGTAATCACCGGCATTGACGGCTTCCTTGAAATCGCCGAACAACGAGCTGCAATAGAGATTGTCGTCCCACACCAGGTTGGTCGAGCGTACGAACGGGCGGCGGGTGACCTGTTCGCGCAAGGCGAGCTTGACCTCTTCGCAGGTTTTGCCGGCCAGTGGCAGTAATTCCCGGGCGGCTTGCGCGGTGTTGTCGAGCATCAGTTCGAACTGGCGCAGTGCTTCCTCGGCCGTTTGCAGCGCGCTCTGCTGCAAGGTGCGTTCAGCCTGGATGTAAAGAATCGCACTGCCCAGCACGACAGGGAGCAGACCGCTGAGCAGCGTCACGATAATACGGATGCTGCGTTTGCGGCGGGGTCTGACGGTTAACGGCATGGGCGCATCCTGTCGCGAAAAAGTAGGGCTCTCGAACGCTGGC
>NZ_QAIU01000221.1:0-3932 GCF_003061205.1 Pseudomonas sp. HMWF006 | reverse complement strand
ACTTTGTCTTCAGCCAGGATCGAGGCCGAGATGATCATCCCGCCCCACCGGCGTTCGCCGATGCAGATCGGCACCGGGTTACCGCTGGCCGTGGTGTTCTTGGCGCTGCCGAACGCGTAGGACGGGGCGTTTTCGGGGGATGCGCTTTGCGAAAGGCCTTTCGCTTGCGGGCTTAGCATCTGAATCACGCCGCCGGCGGTCGAGGCAATACCGCCAGCGATCAATGCTGCACCTTGAGCCGTTGTTGAACCGTAGGCGAAAAAGCCAACGGCGATCAGCACGATGCCCAACACGGTTTGCATCAATCCGGCGCGCTTGCTGCCGGATACGACCGGGACGATTCGGATCTCCCTTGTGCCACCCAGATCAAAAGCCTCAACCGCTTCGTTCTTCCGATTGCGAAAGATGGCGAAGCGCATGCCGAGCCGATCAAGTCGGCGGATCTCATTTTCGAAGCCATCCAACGTCACCTTAAGCGCCTTGAAGGCCTCCCATACCCGCTTGCTGTCCACTTGGCGACGATGTACTCGTCCAAACTTCTTGGCCAGTGAGCCAGATAGAAGGATCGTGGTCATTGGATTGTAAGCAGCCGCAACGTCAGCCATGTTCTTCTCCGGGCACAAAAAAGCCCGCTGATGCGGGCCTGGGAATACATTTAAATTGCCGTCGGGGATATGTCAAAATTGTCGCCCGAAAGCGTGATTCGACGCCTGACCGTCTCACCGGTTTTCACATCAACCTCGCGCTCAACCAAGCCCCAGCCACCGCATGCGGCGCTCGGCTTGATTCCAAGGATATGTTTTCCGGCTTTTACTCCAAACCGAGCTACCTCGCCTGAAGCGAATTCAGCCGCCAGAGTTCCATTAATGTACAGCCGGTAATTACAGCCAGATCCATATAGACCGCTGTCACGCGTAACGAGCAACTGCGACTCCGACTTGGCACTGAATGCATAAAGGCGGTTGCTTGGAACCGGATCAGCTTTATCCGCTGGAACAGGTGAAGTCGCACACCCCGCCAACAGCGCTACCGCCAACGCCCCTATCACAATCCGCATATTTACTCCTTATGGTCTCGCACGCTGAAGGTGAAGAAATAGAACGAAATTTTTTCGTCCTCGATATCCCTTAACTCGTAACGGATTCTATCCAGACCGCGGTCGATGCGAGTTACGACGAGGTCCATGAATTGGGTTAGTCCGCCCCCGAAGCCGCTTAGGTTCAGTGAGCTGACATCATGAAAAATAGCCGTCACACCCTCGATTTCTGGATCTTCCGAGGAAGACATAGTCAGGCTGAGGCTGTACTTGAAATCCACCATTTCGAGCTTGATCGCAGCTACGCAATTGTGCTCGAAAAGGAGTTCGTTTAAGCGAGGCAGCTCCATTTATGACTCCGATTGCAGATCGGCTGAAGCACGCAGCGCTACTGCTCCAATACCAGTTCCAGTTGCGCTCGTGATTTCGAGTCAGGGATCGACCTTCTCATCGAAAACTATTTGATACTGTTTTCTACCAGTACCCTCAAGAAGGTCCTTCAGAGCTTGGGCTCGACGATCTAAGCAGGCTTTAAAACCTGAGCTTTCAGGGGGGCCGAAATCTAAGCAAGGGTCACGATTATCAAGTGGTTGCCTCTTGTGGGAGCACCCCAACAGAAGCGCTACCGCCAGCGCTCCTACGATCAATTTCATGCAGGTCACTCCTGTGGAAATGCGGGCAATGTAAAGCACCCAATGAACCGATGCAAAAAGCCCAGCGTTAGACAGGGATCGGCGATGCGCCTCACCTGCGTGCGGTGGGCTCCGACTTCTCTGTCAACAATGAGTCGATGACTTTGCCTGAAGAATCAAACCGTGCGGTGAACGCTTGACTCTTATAGCCGACCCCTAAAAAACTCGACCGAACATAGACCCAGGTAACCATCTTGTTTCCATTTGCGTCTTCGCTAAGTAGATAGGGTGGCCCAAAGCGATTCAGAAGCTCTTCGCGAGTGGTAACCCCTTTAGTCACTTGATCAGTGTCCGCAGGGGATATAGGCCGCCCGACTTTGGTGCAGGCAGATAAGACGCACACCAAAGCAAACACAAGAAACTGACGCATCAACGCTTTCCGATTACTGAAGATAATCTCCAATTATACCGGTAAAGCTTGCCCTAGCCATTGCCACTGTCCGTGCATCCAGCGTGGATGGATTGCCAGTGGCAGAATTGGATCCACGCGTAGTAGCGTTCCGCCAACATCAACTGAGCAATGAGGTGTCGGCGTGGCCAATAGTGGTATGGATTTGGATGAGGCTGTATTCCAATATTTACTGATTAAAAACCAAACGGGTAAAGCAGGTTTCTACACTGATGTAGAGGTGCTACGACAGGATCTCGAAAAGCAGTTGGATAAACCCATCACAGCAACCCAGATAAAAACCGCCATAGAAAGCACCCGATACACACAGCGCGATTTCATGGGCAATGTCACTGGAATTTTGCCCTACCAAACTGTGTATAGAGACAAGGACTTGTTCCAAGTTTTAATGCCCACGTTCGTGTCTGACTCGACTTCTACGTGGGGCTGGTAGAGGATTCCCCAGTCCTTTGCCTGCAAGCCCAAGGACTGGGATTGCGCCAATTTCGGCGCGTTTATGACCTGGAGGTCAATGTGGTAGATCAGAATAAACTAATAGAAGCTATCAACTCGCACGGCGACGATATCCTCACGATCAGCAGCATTCTCCACGGCTTAGTGATGCAACTAAAAAAAGCACAGGGCAATGCGGGGCTTGATGAGGCTCTTGGACATGCGCTGGAGATGGCTCATTCATATAACGCGAATGGGATAACTAAGCCAAATCTGGAGCGGATCAAGGCAGTCTTTGAGCAGCCTAAGTCTATTTAGGTTTATTTGAAATTCCGGGAGGTGGAGTGATTTTGTCCACCTTCTTCAAGTAAATGCCTAAGCCCACCCCGGCCATTACCAGCTTCGCGCTTGGCAGTACATCAGTTTTGCTAGATAACATCTCAATCTCCAACAGCGCATTATTTGGATGGGTGTGCATCTTTGTGCCTGAAAATCAGGCGTGTTCTGTCGAGCCACGGCCCACCGAAGACGATAACCTCAGATGGCCTGCCGTACAGGTGGTGAAGCAGGAACGGCCCGGGGCCGAACGTCGCCGCATCCTCACCTGGCAGCGCTGGGTCGGAGCCTAGAAATATCCCTGCATGATTCGGGTAAACCGTCCGCCCCACTTCCATCACGATCATGTCGCCGCGCTGCGGCTGATCCACGCGGTAGAAGCCGGCGGCCTCGCAGTTCGCCTCGTACAGGCTGATGTTGTCATTGCTCTCCCACCAGCCATCTGCGCGTTTAAACGCTTCGAACTCCAGCCCCCACTCGCGCTTGTACCAGTCTGCGCAGACCTGCCAGCAGTCCCAGGCGCCGTGTACGAATGGCCGCTTGAGCAGCGGCACCTCGCCCGAAGGCATGACGGTGCGTAGATCGCCCTCGGGCCAGCTCAAGATGTGCCAAGGCAACGCGGTCGCTTCGCACATGGCCAGGTCGCGCGGTGACGGTCGGCTGGTGGCGTCCGGATGTGAATGAACAACGCCGATTACTTCCCCAATGTCCTCGGCCGCTGCGTATTCCTCCGGGTCGATTCGAAATTCCTCGTTCGGCTCGGTCGAGACATTGCGGCACGGGTAGTACTGTTGCCTGCGACCGACGCCCAGCAGCAGGCCGCAGCACTCTTTCGGGTACTCGGCCGCCGCGTGCACCTGGATCGCGTTCAAAATGTGTTTACGCATGTCAGCTCCGTGCGATCAGCGAGACGGCCGGGAAGCCGCCGAAAGGCAGCGGGTTGCCCTCACCGAAGCGCGGGATGCAGCCCTTTCCCAGTGTGGCGTCGCACTCGTCTAATTCCGGGTTATCGGTGACGACGCCATCC
>NZ_QAIU01000220.1:5970-14766 GCF_003061205.1 Pseudomonas sp. HMWF006 | reverse complement strand
GGCGGGTGCTATCCTTGAGCACCCAGTTTTCCGGCGTTACCGGCACCACGTCGGCATGCGCGTGAATGCCGACGACTTCATCGCCAGCGCCGTTGAGCGAGATCTCATACACGCGGTTGTCGATGTTGCGGAAATTCAGATGGAAGGACTCTGCCAGGCTCTTGATCTTCTCGCCGATCTTGATGAATTCCGGGTTGTCGTGCTGGGCAACGCCGTCCTTGCGATAGGTCGGGATCTCCACCAGCTCACGCAGCGTCTCGGTGGCGGCTGCGCTGTATTTCACGCGGGCATAGAGGCCGAGCAGGCGATAGATTTCGTTCTGCTGCTCAGCCGTCAGCGTTTTGTTATCCAGAAAGGCGCCAATGGCCGGGCCAATGGCGGCAGTCCTGGCCAGATCGCTCTTGGCCAGGCTGGTCAGGAACTGGCGGAAATCTGTAGTCGTTTCGGCGCTGTAGGCCTTGAGGATTTCAGCACTTTGCTGCGGAGTAATGTTGGCTTGGGCTGGAGCAGTGAAAGCCGCAAGCCCGGCCAGCATCAAGGTGGTGGCAGCCAGTTGTTTGAAAGGGAAATTCATACGAAGGGCATTCCTTTGCAGGGCAGTAAAGGGAGAGTGTCTCAACGCTGCGACACATACACATACACTTACAAACTAACACCGTGCCAGAGCCTTGCGGGAGCCCTGAAACGGGATCTGTCGCACAGAAATGCAAAAGGGACGCACAAATGAAAAAGCGAAGGCATCCACGGATTGTTGACCATTATCAACTTCCGGTCTGCAGTCCCGGCGCAAGCTCTGCCCAGTGCCGAGAATGCGGTCGACCTGCCGTTTGATCGAGGTTTCCATGAACATCAAGATCACAGAAAGACAAGCACCCCATGGCTGGGTCGTGCATCTGGATGACTGGGACGTAAACTTCAAGCATCTGGACGCGGCGCAAGACTTCGCAGGCCTGCTCCAGGCACGCATCGACGCGCCCCACGTCTGGCCCAACGCCTTCGGTCAGACGTTGCCCGCAGAGCCGGTTGTCACTCAGCGCTTGGGCGAGTGCGTTGAATGATCGCGCTGAGGTGACCGCAGGGCTGCGCTTAAAACCTCTGCCGGGTGCTACAGACCATGAATGAACTCTTCGATTTCTCTGGTGCAGCGGCAGCGCTGGGGATCGGCCTGCTCATCGGTCTTGAGCGTGAGCGGCACAAAGGCACCGGCGCTACACGTGACAGCGCCGGATTGCGCACGTTCGCCATTACCGCGTTGCTGGGATATGTCTCGCTGCAGGTCGGCGCGGCTCTGCTGCTGGGGATCATGGCGACCTGCGTGACCTTGCTGATCACCGTCGCCTATTGGCGCAGCCTGAGCGACGACCCGGGGGTGACCAGCGAAATAGCCTTGCTTACGGTGTTGGTGCTCGGCGCGTTGTGTGGCACGGCACCCGCGCTGGCAATTGCTATTGGTGTGGTCATCGCGGGGTTGCTGGCCTATCGCGACAAGCTGCATCACTTTGCCAACAGCCAGTTGAGCGAAGTCGAGATGCGCGACGGCCTGGTTTTGCTGATCGCGGCGCTGGTAGTGCTGCCATTGGCACCAGACCGTTACATCGGCCCTTACGCGGCGATCAATCTGCGCACGATTTGTACCCTGACGGTTTTGCTGATGCTGGTTGGAGCGATCGGCCATGTCGCCGTGCGCACCTTGGGCACTCGCTATGGTTATGTGGTCAGCGCAATTGCCTCCGGATTCGCCTCCAGTACGGTGACGATTGCCACCATGGGCCAACGGGCAAGCCTTGAGCCGGCCAACATCAGGACCCTCGGCGCGGCCGCAATCTTCTCTAATCTTGCCACGGTGATTCAGGCCGGGCTGATCCTCGCCACCGTTGATCCCGCTCTACTGCGCAGCGTGTGGGCGCCGTTGTGTTTCGGCTTGGTCGCCACGGCGTTATACGGCGTCTGCCTGATGTTTCCCGACCCAGGGAGGGGGGCGAGCAGCGAGCCGATCAAGTCCGCAGGGGCTTTCAATCTCAAACTCGCCTTGGTCGTGACACTGACCATGACCGGCATCACGCTGGTGTCGTCGGCGATGCTCAGCCACTTTGGCCAGGTGGGCGTGATGCTCACGGCGACATTGACCGGCTTCGCCGACGCGCATTCCGCCACGGCCTCGGTTGCCAGCCTGGCCAAGGCCGGGCTGTTGCCTTACGACGCGATCGCTGCGCCTGCGCTGATCGCCGTCAGCAGTAACTCGGTGAGCAAATGCGTAGTGGCCTGGGTCAGCGGCGGCAAACGCTTTGCCGCTTATGTGATTCCCGGCCAGCTATTGCTGACGCTGGCGATGTGGGCAGGCACCTTGTTGCTCTAATTGATCGAAGTGGTCTTTTGCTCGGGTGATGCTCACCGATCCGTGCAGTTGCTGACAAAGATCAATTTGCCAGCGGCCGTAGCGTTCACGCTGAAGGTCTGTTTCCTTCTGGCTGGCCACGTGCCGAGGTATCCCATGTCGCAAACTCAGCGTTTACTGTTGATTGCTCCGCCCGCCATGGAACGCACGCCGGCGTTCGAGCGCGCCGCCGCGCTGGCGCTGGCCATGCAAGTGCCGCTGCACATCGTGGCCTTCGATTATGTGCAGGCGCTGGCAGTGGCCGGGCTGTTTGCTCCTGAGCAAATCCGCCTGGCCCGCGATGGTTATCTGCGCACTCATCGGCAGTGGCTCATAGAACAGGCGTCGTTGCTGGCAAGGCATCACATCACGGTCACCACCGAAGTGGTCTGGGTTCAGGATCCCTTTGCCGAGATCCTGCAGTTCATCAACGAGATGCCGGTGATATTGATCATCAAGGATGCCCGGCACGAATCCGCGCTGGAGCGGGTGTTCTATACACCGCTGGATTGGCAATTGTTGCGCGATTGCCCCGTGCCGGTGCACCTGGTGACCAGTGACACCCATCCGCGCCCGCGCAATGTACTGGCCATCGTCGATGTCTTGCGTAGCGAAGAACAGGATTGCCTGTTCAATGATCAGATCATTGATGCAGCCACCCGGCTGGCTGAGCAATGTGATGCCAGCCTTGAACTGTTGCATGTGTATGACTGGGCGGCGGTTTACGCCACGGACATCGGGTTCGGCGCCTTGCCGTTGGCTACCGGGATCTATGAGGCGCTGGGCAGTGCGCAGCATGAAGCGTTTGCGGCCTTCGCCGAACGTCACGGCGTACCGGACGCGTGCCGGCATTTCATCGAGGGTGCGCCGGTGCCGAGTATCTGCGGGTTCGCCCTCGAGCATCAGGTTGACGTGATTGTCATGGGAACGGTGCAGCACCACGGTTTGAGCAAATTGCTCGGCACCACCGCCGAACAGTTGCTGCATCGAGCACCGTGCAGTGTGTTGGCCATCAAGCCGCAGCAAACCCTACAGTCCTGAAACGAGATCGCCCCAAGTATTACGGCGATGAATGCCGTGCGCTGTTTATTGTCAGTGGCCATCAACTGGTCGGGCAGGGCGAGAACGCGCATGTGCCTGGATTCGCGGGGCAGGCGCTTGATGAAGTTGTATTCGCGCTGACTGATCCTTTTCTGTGAGAGGGCGGATCAATTGGCGGTCGTCCTTTTCCATGGTGTTCTTCATTGGCAACGGTTTGATGTAAATCAACGTCAGGCAGGGAGGCAGGCGCAGTCTTGAACCTACCGGCCCAAAGCGCCGGTGCCGAGCCGAGGTGTGTAATGGGTCAATATCAACGTCTGTTGCTGGTCGCTGACCAGACGCTGCATCAATCTCCGGCGATGCTGCGTGCTATTGCGCTGGCCAAGGCGAACGGAGCGGCGCTGGATGTGCGGGCCTTCGTCGAGCCGGTACCGTTTACGCACTTATGGGAGGACAAAATCGATGGGGTGGATGCACAGCGCTATCAGCACCGCTATCGTCGCTGGGTAGCCGAGGAGCTCGAGCAACTCAACGCCCATGGACTGAATGTGACGGTGGACGTGATCTTCACCAGCCATCCGCTGCTGGAAATCCTGAAAGCCGTCAAGGCACTGAAGTCCGAACTAGTGATCAAGGATGTGACGCTGGAACCGGCGCTCAAACGCGTCTTCATCACGCCGCTCGATTGTCACTTGCTGCGTGAGTGCCCGGTTCCCTTGCACTTGGTCAATCACATCCGGTACGCATTGCCGCATCGCGTGGTAGCCGCGGTGGATCCGTTTGATCCGGCCACACACATCAGCGGTTTGAACGACACGATCATCCAGACCGCGAATGCGCTGGCATTGCAATGCGACGTCCCGCTGCACCTGTTGTATGCCTACGACTTGTCAGCAGCGTTCAATGGCGATGCGCCGATGGTCACTGGCGGCTGGAGTGGCGATTTTGCCAGCGAGTTACGCGAATCCCTGCATCTTGCCTTCGTCACGCTGGCAGAGCGGTATGGCGTGCCGCCAGAGCGCCGGCACTTCGTCATGGGCCATCCGGTGCAGGTGATCAGTGAGTTTGTCGAAGAGTATCTGGCCGACGTGGTGGTCATGGGGACGGTGCATCGGGTGGGCGTCGATCGCTTGATCGGCAGCACCACCGAACGCGCCTTGTATTCGGTGCCGGGGAGCATTCTGGCAGTCAGGCACGTGGTCACGGTGTGAGCACTATCGCCCCGTTGAATTGCCCCGCTCGTAAAAATGCCAAGGCCTGGTTGGCGTCCTCCAAAGCAAACCGGGTGACGTCACAGTGCACGGGCGTGTGTTGAAGCTCCTGGAAAAACGCAATACCGTCTTCGCGGGTCAGGTTGGCCACCGAGCGGACACTGCGCTCACCCCATAACAAACGATACGGGAACGTCGGGATGTCGCTCATGTGAATCCCGGCACACACCACGCAGCCGCCCTTGTCCGTCACCGCCAGCGCCGCCGGCACCAGTGCGCCCACCGGCGCAAAGATCAGGCTGGCATCGAGCAGGTGTGGTGGCGGCTGATCGGATGGTCCGGCCCATTCTGCGCCCAGGGAGCGGGCATAGGCTTGTCCGATGTCGTCCTCGGGACGGGTAAACGCGTAGACCTTCTGGCC
Organism: Pseudomonas sp. HMWF006; assembly: GCF_003061205.1. Taxonomy (NCBI): domain Bacteria; kingdom Pseudomonadati; phylum Pseudomonadota; class Gammaproteobacteria; order Pseudomonadales; family Pseudomonadaceae; genus Pseudomonas; species Pseudomonas sp. HMWF006. The sequence continues at coordinate 9,719 of NZ_QAIU01000220.1, read as the reverse complement.
GCGTCCGAGCGCCACCTGAATCGCCAGGTGTGCCGCAGCGCCGAACCCGTAAAGTCCCAGATACTTCGCGCCGCGAGCCATTTGCAGCGCACGAAAGCCGATCAGTCCGGCACACAGCAGGGGCGCAGCTTGCTGGTCTGAAAGCGTCTCGGGAAGGGCAAAGCAAAAGCGCGGATCGGCAACCGTATATTCCGCGTAGCCGCCGTCCAGCTGACAACCGGTGAACCGCGCCTGATCGCACAGGTTCTCCCGACCCGAACAACAGAACCCGCACTCGCCGCATGTCCAGCCCAGCCAGGGCACACCGACCCGTCGGCCGATCCAGTCAGGCCTGACATCCTGGCCCACCGCCGTGACCTCACCGACTATTTCGTGGCCCGGCACCCGTGGGAATACGGCTTGCGGTAACTCACCGTCGAGCAAATGCAGGTCGGTGCGACAGACGCCGCAGGCCAGCACTTTGAGCAGGATCTGATCGGAGGCGGGTATCGGGACAGGTCGCTCTTCGCATTGCAAGGGTTGGCCGGGGGCGTGCAGCACCATGGCGCGCATGATCAACCTCCGTTGCAGACGGGGTCAGTGAGTCTGGCGATTACAGCCGGACACCATCTGCTTGAGGCCGTCCAGGTTTTGGATTTTTACGTTGCGCCCTGCGATCTCCACCAGCCCCTGGTCGCGCAAGTGGGCGATGCCACGACAGATTGTCTCCAGACGCAGCCCAAGGTAGGAGCCGATTTCTTCGCGGCGCATTTTCAGCACGAAGTCTTTGGAGGAATAGCCACGAGAGCTCAGGCGTTGCGAGAGGTTGAGCAGGAATGCCGCCAGGCGCTCATCGGAGTTCATGTTACCCATCAGCATCAACATGCTGTGGTCGCGGACGATTTCCCGGCTCAGCAGTTTATTGAGGTTGTGTTGCAGGGAAGGGAGGCTCTGCGCCAGTTTTTCCAGCTGCGCGAAGTGGATCGGGCAGACTTCGCTGTCTTCCAGGGCGTATGCAGTGCATGCATGCTCATCGGCACTGATGGCGTCCAGACCGAGCATTTCGCCAGGGATGTGAAAACCGGTCACTTGCTCGCGGCCATCGACGGACAACACGCTGGTCTTGAAGGAGCCTACGCGCACGGCGTACAGCGAGCGCAATGGGTCCCCGGCACGGTACAGGGCGGCGCCTTTCCTGACCTTTAAACGCTGGACAATCAGGGTGTCGAGCCGCTCGACCTCCGCCCCGTCCAGGCCGATCGGCAGACACAACTCAAGTACGCTGCAGTTGGAGCACGCTGCCTTGAGACATAACGCCGGCGGGGGAGATGTTTCGTGCATGAGGAAGACGCCACGAGGGGGTGTGGTAAGCATAGGTCTCTTAGCTTCGCACGTGCTTTTCATTTGGCCTTCCACCGTGATTACGGACGAACGGGGCCACCCGGTTTCAGGGGGGGCGTGGGCAACTTCGTCTCTATTGAGCTTGAGGACTGGTCGCAAGGTTTGATGTAAATCAGGTTTTGTGCGTATTGAACGGCTATTTGCTCTTCCAGTATTTTTGCATTTCGAGGAACAGGAATGACGCGGTCCAGGTGATCAGCACCAGTCCCGTCAAGGCCTCCAGGCCAGTGAGATACTTGAGATCGCCGACCGGGGAGATGTCACCAAAACCAATGGTGGTGTAGGTAGTGAAGGAGAAATACACGCAATCCATGTAAGAACCGTCGAAACTGCCCGTCAGGCGCCCCCATTCACCGGAGCGCGACATCAGAAAGTAAACCACGGCGAAGCACCAGACCTCGATGGCATGGGCCAGCAGCCCGCCAAACACCCCGGCAACGATGCGAAAACGGCTCCAGTTTTTCAATTTCGGCAGCCAGTCGTTCAGGCGTAACAAACACTCGTAATGAATCAACACGGCAGCGATTACCACCAGGGTGTTGATCAAAGTGACGACCAGCATCGTGACTCTCCAGCATCAAGTGGTAATCGAAGCGGGGGTGGTCGGAGAAATGAATTCACGCCAGCACAAATGATCTTCGACTCTCGTCACGCCTCGCACTGACCAAGCCGCTGGTTCAGCGTTCTGGCGCTCACGCCACAGGTGGCCCCGGCCTTCGAGCGTGACCACGTTCTCCACACTGACTCCGATGTCGGCGGCGTTGATGTCTGGCTGAATCCGAGCTCTTCCAAAATGCTTTTGCGCAGATTCAAATCGCTCATGACGGCGCTCTCTCTTCTGAAAGGTTGTTCATGTTCGGCGAATGCCGGTCAGTCTTTTTCTACGCCTGAGCGGCGGAGCTTCATTGAGATAGATCAACAACGCCCGTTTGCACGGCCATCCACCGATGCCGTCATTAGTTGACAAAAATCAGAGTCGGTAGCGGACATCGCCAGATACTCAGATCATCGACTTAGCAATGTCGCAACCAATCAAGGGGAAACCATGAACATGCGCTTGTCCATCATCGTGCTGAGTATCCTGTTGGCTACAACCACCGGATGCAGTAACCGCCATGCTCAGGAAATCGATGCACGACTTGAGTCTGCCGAAGACAATGCGGCAACGGCACGTTTGCGGGCCGATGAAGCGATATTGAAGGCTGGACAGGCACAGCGTACAGCCGATGACGCCAATGAGCGCGCCAAGCGGATGGCTGAAAAGGCAGCGCGTAAATAGTTGGCGATTGCTTCAAACCGGACACGGACGTCGGGCTGGCAACCAGGCCGGCATAGCACTGCCAGCAGAGGTACGTGATGTTCAAACTGAAGCGGATTCTGTTGATTGCCCCCACCGAGATGACCCGCACCCCGGCGTTTGATCGAGCCCAGGCATTGGCCCAGGCCAGCGGAGCGTTGTTGCACATTGTTGCGTTCGATTACGTCCAGGCTCTGGCGGTAGCCGGTTTGTTCGACCACAAAGCCATGGCGCAGGCGCGCGAGGGTTACTTGCAGGTGCATCGGCAGTGGCTGGAACAGCAAGCCCGGTTTGAGCGCGGCAGCGGCGTGCAAGTGACGACCGAAGTGGTTTGGGCAAAGTCGACACCGGCGCATGTGCTTGAGTACGTCAATGACTTCCACGCCGATCTGGTGATCAAGGATGCCCACCATGTCCCGGCGCTTGATCGGGCGTTTCATCAACCACTGGACTGGTTGTTGCTGCGAGATTGCCCCGCCTGTTTGCACCTGGTGACCGACGCCGTAAACCCGAAACCGTTGAAGATCCTGGCGGCGGTGGACCTGTCCCATCTCGAGGACCTGACTCAAGGCCTGAACGACCGCATTCTCGGTCTGGCTTCGAGATTGGCCAGGGCCTGCGGTGCCTCGCTGCACCTATTGAACGTGAGTAACTGGTCGGTGGTGGGCGATGCCGCAATGAGTGTGCCGAACCTGAGTCTGGATCACAGTTTGCGCGAGGCGATCAACGACACTCAGGAAGAAGCCTTCGAAGCGCTGGCCGAGCGTTATGGTCTTGATGAAAGTCACCGACATCTGCTGACCGGTGTCCCGTATCGGGTGATCGAGTTATTCGCCCGGCAAAATGCATTCGACCTGGTGGTGCTGGGCACGTCTTACCATCACGGGCTCGACGGCTTTATTGGCGGCACGGCGGAAAGCCTGGTCAACCGAGCGCCTTGCAGCTTGATGATGGTCAAGCCGGTGTGACCGTGCTGGCATCCGCCGTTGATAAAAATCAACTGGCCCGAGCCCCAAAAGAGTGATCGCTGGCGCGCCGTCCGTGCGGATTGACGGGCAAGACGTACCGATTC
>NZ_QAIU01000220.1:0-5960 GCF_003061205.1 Pseudomonas sp. HMWF006 | reverse complement strand
GTCCCGCCGTGGGAGTACTGCCATTCCTGCCAGGCCTGACGGTACAGCTCGTCGGCACGTTTTCTGGCTTCTGAGAACTTGTGCATGGTCTGCGTGGAAAACGGTTCCTCAAGTACGGCATAGGCCTGATCGTTGAGTCGATCGGCTTCTTCAAACAGTGCGCAACTGTGGCTGATTGCGTTCGTGCCAGTGACACTCGATTTGATTGAGTCATTGGTGACCATGGTCGTTAGCCTTCACAAAGCAAAAAACACGAATGATGGTCGGCGGATGGATCGCGTCGCCGGTCTGCATGCGTCTCACTGATTTACCGATGAGTCGGGCATGTCGGGATGCTCCTCACATGAGATAAAAAAGGCTCGACACAGCGTGCAATGCACAGGGCTATTTCGATCTGATTTGCGGCTCTGCGGATTGACCCAGATCAATTCGGCGTAGCAATCCGTGACCGTTCAGACGAATGTGTTTGATGTATGCCAGTTCAGAGGAGAACAACAGTTGCAGAAATTAACGGCCGTCTTCCGGTTGGTCGACGGTTCACCGCGTCCCGCTCACTTCGAGGGAGCGGGTGTAAGACTCATGGATAACTCAGTGGCCCGCTGGAAGCGTTTCCGAGGTACAGGGCCTTGCATCAAAGACTATCCGGATCGCCAAAGAACATCTGAATCCGCGACCGCAGCCAACGCTCACCCGGATCATTATCCTGCGACCCGCGCCACGCCATGTGCAGCTCGAACGTGCGCGTCGGCAACGGCGGATCTTCCGCTCGCACGCCACCCGCCGCCGTCAGCGCTTCAGCGGTGTAGTCCGGCACGGTGGCGACGATGTCGGTTCCCGCCAGCAACGTACTTAGCCCGTTGAACTGCGGCACAGCCAGTACCACATGGCGTTTGCGGCCGAGCTTCTCCAGTTCTTCATCAATAAAGCCACTGAGGTCACCGGCGAACGACACCAGCGCATGGGGCCGCGCGCAGTAGTCGTCGAGGCTTAGCGGGCCCGGCACGGTGTCGGCACGCAACAGCTTCGGCTGGCTGCGACGCAGGACCTTGCGCTTGGCGTTGGCCGGCAGGTCGGTGGTGTAGCTGACGCCGATGGAGATTTCGCCGGAGGCCAGCAGGCCGGGCATCAGGATGTAGTTGACCCGACGCACCACCAGCACGATGCCGGGTGCTTCGGCGCGCAGGCGCTTGAGCAGCATCGGCAGCAGGGCGAACTCGACATCGTCGGACAAACCGATGCGAAACACCGAGGTACTGGTGGCCGGGTCGAATTCCGCCGCGCGGCTGACGGCAGTGGAAATCGAGTCGAGGGCGGGCGAGAGCAGGGCGAAGATTTCCACCGCACGGGCGGACGGCTCCATGCTTCGGCCGGTGCGCACGAACAATGGATCATCGAACAGGCTGCGCAGGCGCGAAAGCGCCGCACTGATCGCCGGCTGGCCGAGGAACAATTTCTCGGCAGCACGGGTCACACTGCGTTCGTGCATCAATGTTTCGAATACGATCAACAGGTTCAGGTCGACACGACGCAGGTCATTACGATTCATCTGGAGTCCTGGCAGAGTCATCAAGCTTGACGAGGGCAGCCATATGAGAACAATGGCCGGCATGAATCTTACGGGGAAAGGCTGGTACTCTGCACCGGAAAATTCAGCTTTACTCAGGCGATGGCAGCAGTTTTTTCATGGATTTCGCCGATGCCGTCCATACTGCGGAATCAATGACAGGCATGTCGACTATTAATAGCCACTGATAGTCTTGGGTCGAAAGCCCAGATAGAGTTCGTGGCATTAGAGGTTAATTTGACGAGGTTTGCGATGTCCCGCACGATCCGTTTTCACAAGTTTGGTCCGGCCGAGGTGCTCAAATGCGAAGAGCATGCGGCCGCTCAGCCAGGTCCTGGCGAAGTGCAGGTGCGTGTCGAGGCGATCGGCATCAGCTGGTACGACACACTCTGGCGTCAGAATCTGGCCTCGTCCCAGGCACGCCTGCCCTCAGGCCTTGGCCATGAAATGGCCGGCGTGGTGACGGCCGTCGGCGCCGATGTCGAAGACCTGTCCGTCGGCGACAAGGTGGCCAGCTTCCCGGCCGAAAGCCCGAACGATTATCCGGTCTACGGCGAGTCGATCGTGCTGCCGCGCACCGCGCTGACCCGTTATCCCGATGTGCTCAGCCCGATCGAAGCCAGTGTGCATTACACGCCGCTGTTGATCGCTTATTTTGCCTACGCCGATCTGGCACGGGTCAAACCCGGGCAGTTTGCCTTGGTGACTGACGCCAGCCATTGTGCGGGACCGTCCTTTGTCCAGTTGGGCAAGGCGATGGGGGTGCGGGTCATTGCCGCCACCAAAGAGGCGGAAGAGCGCGAGTATCTGCTGTCCCTTGGTGCGGAGAAGGTGATCGTGACCGAGGAAGAAGATCTGTTGATGCGCATCAACAAGATCACTGACAACCGTGGCGTCGATGTGGTTTTCGATGGCCTGGGCGGGCCACAGATGTCGCTGCTTGGCGATGTGCTGGCACCGCGTGGCAGCCTGGTGTTGTACGGCCTGCAGGGCGGTAACCAGACACCGTTTCCGGCGTGTGCGGCGTTCCAGAAGAACATCCAGTTCTTCGTGCACTGCATCGGCAATTTCACCGGCAAGCCGGAATTGGGTATCACCCAGGATCACGTCGCCTTGCAGCGTGCCTTGCGTGACATCAACCAATTGACCGCTGATCGCGTGTTGTTGCCGCTCAAGACCCGTGTATTCCCGTTCAATGAGTTCGTAGAAGCACACCGCTACATGGACGAATGCCCATGCCGCGAGCGCGTCGCACTGCAAGTCGAACCGGCTTAAAGCCAACCCTCAGAGTCCGTGGCCCCACGGACTCTTCTGCGTGTACTTCTCCCTGAAAAGAACAGATATCCCCGGTAGCGTATCGGGGACGGATCGGCATCTGAACCGGTTTTTGTCCGCCATCTGTATCTTCTAATCCCGATATAAGCCCTGATAATTGAATGATTACTTTCATCTCAAGGAATGAGTCATGTCTGTGCATTCAATTTGTCCTGTGCAACATCAATCAGCAAGTGATTGTGCTTGCGCCGATTTCTGTTTAAGCGCTGTAGGCCTATTCGGAAACTGCTTCGTATTTTCTTGTACTCATTTTCCGTGGGACCTTGTGGGAAGTTTCCTAGGAATGTTTTGTTCTGATAAAAACCCTTTAAATACAGATAGTTAAAGAATGTCAAAAGTTTGGCTTGGGCATTTCGCTGTTCAAGTGTTTCAAATAACTACGAATTTGTAAGTGTTAGCATCTGAACGTCTATTACTTATTGATGAATTGTCGCGAGACTGATGTTTCAGTCGTTGCGACAGGAATCTTTTTGATACCGGGTAAATACCGATGAGCACGATCCATGATCAGGCAATGAATTATGTCTACCAGCAAGTATTGCAACGTTTGCTGAGCTTTTTCTCCCGCGCAGAGCGCACGGCATTGCAACTGCTGATTCAGCGCCTGGTGGTGGCCGCCGGCGGCATGGTTAACATCGGTCATTTCAAGGTGCTGGTGAACCAGTCCGGTTCACGTGATTGCTGCTACACACTGGCGCTTCTGCGGGCGGCGCAGTTGAGTATCGCCGGCCGAGCGCCCGCGACCTTCCAGTTGCGGGTCGCGACTTTGCGCTGGAATGGCTTCGGCCCCACGGCCTTGCAAAACATGCACCGCAGCTACGGCGCGCTGTTCCTCTACGACGATCCCAGGGTTGAACTGTTGATGGTGGATCACCGCGAGGTCCTGCCGTTCGATCATCAGGCATCGGTCAGCGACGGTGGACGTGAAGCCCACCGTCTCAACCTGCTGCTGATCGGCCATCGTCGAAGTTTCAGTGAAGAACTCGAAATGTGGGATGACGCCTACCTGGCCACTGCCGAGTACTACGGTCAGATCGCCCGCTGGAACAACGGCGTCGACGCGATGATCGGTGGGGAATCGCCACGCCGACAGCAATACTTCCTCGATGGATTGAGTCGTGCGGTGCAAAAGGCCGCGATCGCCGGGCCTTTGGTGAATACCGCCGGATTCGAGACGCTGTTTCCGTTGCTCGACGGGTTGGGCGGCGATTATTACCGGGAGTTCTACACCGAAGAGGAGCGAACGGCCTGGCGTCCTGAAGGTCAGTTCGAAGCCTGTCGACGTACCAGTTTCGTCAATATCAACGACATGTTCGTCAGCAAGCTCGAAGAGCGTTGGCCGTTGCTCAGTGAGTTTCTGGGCTACCAGGCTGATGACCTGGCGCTGTATCACGGGGACGACGAATACGCCGAGCCAGTGGTGGCGGCTCATTTGCGCGGTCTGCAGGCGCAATTCATTGAGGCGCGAACCTATGAAGCCGGAATCAGCGAGCACCTGCAGAACAGGCTGATGGAGATGCGTCGCAAGCAGGTCCCCGAACCGGTCTGCGAGCAATGGCTCTCGATGTTCGACAGTTTGCAGGAGTCCGAACATCTGCGCATGCAGGCGCAAGCGTGGCTGTCGACGAATTTCGATCTGAATCAGATCCAGCTGACGTGCCTGATGTTTGCGCCTTTCATTGATAGCGGGGCCGGACTCGAGCGGTTCTTGCGCCATTGCCATCCCGGCATGCTGGTGGCGTTGCCGGATTTGCATCGGGCCATGCAGGGCCTGCATGCGCCGGAGCAGGTGCTGAAGTGGATGACCGATGTCAGCGGATTGCCGGTCAGGCTGATCATCCGGCTCTACGCCATGGGGGCGATCAGTCTGCCAGCGCCCAGTGAGGCGGCAAGCCGCGAAGAGGGTGCGGGCGTGAACGACGCTGTGACAATTGTCGATCGGAAAGCGGAAGGCTGAACGTGAGCCATTTGTCAGGTTATCAATCGTTGCCCTCGGATACGGGGTCGTGAAAACGACGGGAAAAGATCACTTCGTTTATCAGGCGGTGTATCGCTACCTGACATTGCTGATCAGCGAAGCGGGCAGGAGTGCGACGTTGCGCTTGCCTTCCTTGCGGCAACTGGCGGACCGCCTGAATGTTTCGATCTCCACCGTTCAGTACGCCTATTCGCTGCTGGAGAAGGAAGGTCGAGTCTATTCGATCGCCAAGTCCGGGTATTACGCACAAGCGTCGATCACACCTGAGTCACCGGGCAGCGGCAGCGATTTGCTCGAGACCGTCTACGTCAACGCCCGGCGTCCGGGGATGTGCGTGTTGAGTGCCGACGATCCGGCATCGTTGCAGCCACTGGACAGCCCATTGCTGATGCTGGAGCGGGAGCTGTTGCGACAGTATCCGCGCCAGCCGCAATGGCAGGTTCAACCCTGTGGCGAACTGGAGCTGCGTACCGTCCTGGCTGCGCGCTACACCTCATCAACGGTGCATTGCTGGCAGGCGGATGACGTCTATATCGGCGCTGATTTGCGCGGCGTACTGGAAATTCTGATCGCGGTGCTCGGGTTGCGACGAACCACCGTGGTGATTGAGTCGCCGTGCGACTGGGTGATCCTGCGCCTGCTGGAAGCTGCTGAAGTTCACGTTATCGAGCTGCCGATGCTGGCCGAAGGCGTGATTGACCTGCAACAACTGGAGTCGTTGCTCAACAGCGAACCGGTGCGCCTGGTGATTTTGTCGTCGGTGTTGAGCATGCCCCGGGGCAGCCTGATGCCGGACGTTCATCGGCGGGCCATTGCCCGCTTGCTGGGCGAACACGGCAGCTGGGTTCTGGAAAACGACTGCTATAGCGAACTCGATGACAGCGGCGACACCCCTCGCTTGCGTGATTATCTGGATCCCGATCGCCTGCTGGTGTTTTCCTCGTTCGAGAAGTTCATCGGCGCGGAGGCGCCATACGGGTTTGTCCTGTCACGACACTGGCGTAGCGAGCTACAGCGCCATTTCCTGTTGCGTGCGTTCCGCCTGTCGCCGATCCGCCAGAAGGCGATTGCCCGGCTCTTGAG
>NZ_QAIU01000219.1:27232-29090 GCF_003061205.1 Pseudomonas sp. HMWF006 | reverse complement strand
CGATGTCGCCAATCGCGCGCAGGGCGAAGGAAACGATCAGCACACCGAGGATTCCGTTATCCGGACGCGGCACGCTGGTGGCGACGTAATCGAGCACCACGTTGAAGAACAGATAAATCGCCACCGCCACTGCCACCGAGACCACCAGCGACCGTGCGACCCATTTGTTGACGAACAGTTGCTTGAGCGTGAACGCCTGCTGATCGGCCTGAAACCGCTTGGCCAGCACCGGGATACCGACCACCGCCACCACCGCATACGACAGCGCTTGCAAGGTGTTGGCTGCCGACCACGCGTACACGTATTTACCGAGGCTGGCATAGGGTTCCAGATCGACGATCAGAAAGCGCTCGGCGTACTGACTCAAGGCGATCAAGCCAGTGCCGAGATAGAACGGCAACCCGGCCCTCCACACGGTAGCGGTGGCCAACGGCCCGGCCACGCGGCCCTTGTGCACGTTCACCACGATCAGGTAACCGGCGACGATAACCAGCACGTTGGCGGCGACCCACAGCCACAACACACTGGCGATCCCCGGCACCCAGCCGAGCATCATCCCGCCCACCGCCAACAGCGCCCACAGACCGGTCTTGATAAAGAACAGCAACGCGCCGGCGGTGGCTTTCTGCGCGGAAAAGACGAAGGAGTTGATTTCGAATGACAGGTGCTCGGTGAGCAGCACCAGCGTCACGCAGAGGATCAGCGCAACCGTCGCATCCACCGTCTGGAACAGTGAGTAAATCAGCACGGTCAGCACCGACAACACCAGTCCCACCGCCAGATACAGCAGCAGGACCCGGTCGACCACCCGCCGCGAACTGCCGCCGACGCTGATCAGCCGGTTGATCTCGGAACTGAAACCGACGCTGTAGAACTTCGACGCGATCAACGACGCGGCGACCACCACACCGTAAAAACCCAGCGCCTCATAACCGAGGTAATGAGTGATCGCCAGCACCAGCAAGAACTTCGCGCCTAAGGCTCCGCCGCGAAGCAACAGCCGCAATATCATCGAACGATACCTTTGATGATCTCGTCCATGGCCACGGTTTTTGCCTCGATCTCGCGGCAGGTGTCGGTCAGGCGCTTGCCGAAATCGGCCAGTGCGTTCGGCTTGTAAACCGTGTCGATGATGGTGTCGACGTTGATGTCGCCGCCGTTGATCACCCAGTCTTCGACACCCATGTCCTGATAGGCGCCAAAGCCTTTGCGCTCGTAGCTGATGTGGTACGCCGGCACGCCGGACAGCAGCGACTCAATGGCACCGTGCAGGCGCACGGAAATCACCAGGTCCGGCTGGTATTTGGCAATCGTCGCCTTCAACGACAACAGGTCTTCGGTGATGCCCAGTTCGCGATAGAACGCACCGTCATCGTTGCCACGCACGGCACTTTGTACAGCGCACACCACTTTGCTTTTGTTCTTCAGGCGCTGCAGCAGCAGCTTCAGGTTGGCCACGTAGGCGACTTTCTTTTCCTTGCTCCACTCCGGCGGCTTGCGCAACACCACGCACACTGTGGCCGGAGACGCGGCGCAGCGGGTGAACTTCGGTTGCGCAAGGATTTTGCTCGCCAGCGACTGCACGGCCAGGTCCGGTGCGCGGTAGACGTTTTCGCAGGCGTCAAACATTGCCGAGGAACGATTGTCACGGACAAACACCGCGTCTGCGCTGGCGTAATGTTCGACGATCTTGCGGCTCTCGCCATGGAACGGACCGATGCTTTGCGGCAGGTACACCGACGGCACTTTGCTGAGGATCGCGGTTTCCAGTTGCTTGGCGTGGCCGAGTTTCAGCTTGATGTGTTCGAAAGCGCTTTTGGAGCGCATGTAGCCGCCGCCGACGCCAACGATCAGGTCG
>NZ_QAIU01000219.1:9295-27222 GCF_003061205.1 Pseudomonas sp. HMWF006 | reverse complement strand
GCGTAGGACTGGTTGAGGAACACCGCTTGCTTGACCCGCCCCAGCCCCTTGGCTGCCATCACCGGCGCGTCGAAACGCGGGTGCGGCAAGTAGTTGAAAGACTCGGGATCGGACGCCACGACACTGATCGCCGTGTCGTCGCCAAAGTTGCGCTGCACCAAGGCAATGGCCAGGTCGACGAGCAGACCGTCACCGGAGTTGGACGCACTGTAGCCATGCAAAATCGTTACGTTCATAAGCTGAGTTCTACTTAATAAGTGGGAGCGCAATACAGGTCGTAGGTCTGGCGGATCATCAACGCGGCGCTGAAACGCTCGCGGACAATGCTGCGACCTTCGTTGCCGAGGTCGAGCAAGCGCGGCTTCTGGATTTTCGCCAGCACGTCGGCCAGCGCCTGGTGATCACCGGAGGGAAAGACGTAACCGGACACCTCGTCGGTGACCAGTTCCGGCAGCGAGGTGCAGTTGCTGGCGATCACCGGCAGCCCCATGGCCATGCCTTCCAGCGGCACCATGGCAAAGCCTTCCCAGCGACTCGGGACAATCAGCGCATCGGCTTTCTGGTACAGCGCGTGCACTTCCGTTGGCGTGACCCACGGCAGGTACTCCACGGCGTCCATCGGCGGACACTCGACGGAGTCTTCGTTGACCGCACTGCCGACCACCGTCAGTTTCAAGTCGTTGCGCTGCACCTTGGCAAAGGCCTTGAGCAGTACGTCGAAACCTTTCTGGTAATCGAGACGGCCGACAAACAGCAGATGAATCGGCTCGGGGCTCTGGGCTTTCGGCGCCTCGTCGCGCTGATGAATGCCGTTGTAGATCAGCTTCATGCGCTTGCGCTCGATGCCGAATCGCGCCGCTTTATCGAGCTCGTACTGGCTGACGCAAATGATCACGTCGGTGACCTTCTGCAGCACTCGCTCGATCCACGCATACACCTTCTGCTTGGTTGGCGAGCTTTCCATCAGGAACGAAAAGGCGTGCGGGCAATAGACGATTTTCGGCTTGCGCCACGGTCGCAACAGTACGCACACGACGCGGCCGATCACCCCGGAAAAGGTGCTGTGCAAATGCACCACGTCGGGCTTTTCCTTGAGCATCACCTGGCTCAGGCGCCAGGCAAAACGCAGCAGCGAGGGCACGTTGCGCCCGCTGCGAGCGAAAGTGCGGATCTGATGCGGCGCGATGCCGTGCAGTTCCTTTTCCTGATCCTGGGGCACCAGGTAAACCAGCTCGTAGCGCGCCGCGTCGCCTTCGGGCGAAACCGAAATGGTGCGGATCACCGTCGCGACGCCACCTTTGATCGTCTCAGCCACGTGCAGTATTTTTTTCACAACTCACCCACTTCAAACATGTAAGGACCATTCAGGATTTGTCGGACGCGTATTCGTAGTTGTAGTAGCCGTAGCCGCCGTTGCCGTAGTAGCTGGCCGCGCGCTTCTCGACGCCGTTGAACACCGCACCTTTCAACTCGATGCCGTTCTGCGCGAAGCGGCGGATGGTCAGTTCGATTTCCTTGGCCGGGTTCACCCCGAAGCGCGTCACGATCAGGCTGATCCCGGCCTCACGACCGACAATCGCCGCATCGGTCACCGCCAGCAGCGGTGGCGTGTCGATGATCACCACGTCATACAGCTCGCTGAGTTGCGCCAGCAGCTCACGGAAGTTGGCGTGCATCAGCAGCTCGGACGGGTTGGGCGGCACCTGGCCGCGACTGATGAAGTGCAGGTTCGCGCCTTCGATTTTGTTGATCGCCTGCTCGATGCTGCAGCGCTTGACCAGCAGGTCCGACAAACCGTTGACGATCGGCGTGTTGAGGGTTTTATGCAGATGGCCCTTGCGCATGTCGGCATCGACCAGCACCACGCGCTGACCGCTTTGCGCCATGACGGCGGCAAGGTTGGAGGAGACGAAGGTCTTGCCGACCTGCGGACTCGGCCCGGAAATCATGATGCGGTTATTGGTCGAGTCCAGCCCGGCAAAGTGCAGGCAGGTGCGCAGACTGCGGATCGACTCGATCGACAGGTCCGTCGGATTGCGCAGGGCCAACAGGTAGGCCGGCTTGTCGACGCCATCGCGGGCGCGCCCCTTTTTGCCATCCTCTTCCTGCTGCAAGGTGCTGTAGGGAATCGAGGCGTACACCGGCAAGCCGAGTTGCTCGATGGCTTCCGGGCCTTCCAGGCCACGGCTCAGGGATTTGCGCAGCAACACCAGCGCCACACCGACGAACGCGCCGAGCAACGTGGCGATCAGCACGATCAGCGCCTTCTTCGGCTTGACCGGGCTGCTCAGGTCGACATCCGCCGTGTCCACCAGCCGCACGTTGCCCACCGCACCGGCGCGGACGATGTCCAGTTCCTGGGACTTGTTCAGCAGTTGTGTGTAGATCTGCGACGCCACTTCGACATCGCGGGTCAGGTTGAGCAATTCCTGTTGCGTGGCCGGCAAGTCCTGGACTTTGCCTGCCAGCGACTTCTGCTGCTGAGTCAATTCGCCGATCTGGCTCATCAACGCGCGATAGGCCGGGTGCTGGCTGGTGAACTTGCGATCCATCTCCGCCTGCTGCATTTTCAGCTCGGAGATCCGTGTTTCCAGCGCCACCGACTGGCCCAGTACCGATTGGGTTTCGAGGGAAATGTTCACGGTCTTGCCGTGGGTCTGATAGGCGTTCAACGCATCGCTGGCCTTGGCCAGATCACGCTTGACCTGGGGCAACTGGCTTTGCAGGAAGGCCAGGCTCTGCGCAGCTTCCGCCGAAGTGCGACGCACGTTCTGATCCACGTACAGCGCGGCAATCTTGTTGAGGATCTTCACCGCTTCAGCGGCATCGGCGCTGGCCAGCGCCAGACGAATGATCCCCGACTCTTTGCCTTGCTCGGAAATATCCAGGGCGTCCTGGTACCCCTGAATGGTCACGATCCGTGGATTGCGCACCACTTCGAAGCGGGTGCCGGGGTTCGCCGCCAACTGGGCGACCAGCACTTCCACGCCGTCCTGGGCCAAGGCTTCACCCGTGACGCCCTCCGCCAGCAGGTTGTCGTTGTCGTCGAGCAACTGGAAGTGCTGCTGTTCGCCGGCGATCAGCGTAAGTTTTTTCCCCAGCAGTTCTTTGGGCAGGTTGAGCCGGGTGATCTCCAGACGCTCGCCGCCCCAGGCATAGCTGTTCAGGCCGAAACGCGGCGGCGCCACGCTGGTTTCGGTTTCGCCGCGATAACGCCGGGCGAAAAACCCACCGATCATCGGGAACGTATTAGGCGTGACGTCGATGTCCAGACGCAGGTCATCGACGGTTTTGCCGATCACCGCGCGGGACTTGATGATGCCGATTTCGGTCACCGACGGCGATTGGCCGCCGAGCATGCTGTTGAGATCGGAAAAGCCGAGCATGTCGTTCTTTTTCGGCTCCACCTGTACCAGCGCGTTCGCCAGATACACCGGTGTGGCGAGAACCGCATAGGCAACGCCGGCGGCCATGAAGGCACCGGTGAATGCGCCGATCAGCCATTTCTGGTCAATCAGACTGCCGAATATGCCGAGCAGATCAATACTGTCTTGATCGTTGTCACGGGTGCCGATTACTGACGGTAACTGCATAAGTCTGTTCTTACCATTCACTGTTCTGAAGAATATTGATCAATGCCCGAGGCGCTGCGCCCATGAACTAACGGCATCTTCAATCAATGCATGTGCATGAACAAAAGCGGCCTTGCCTTGACGATACGGGTCTTGTATTTCACGCTCGCTCTGCCACTTGCCGAGCAGAAACACTTTGCCTCTGGCGTGAGAGGCAATCTTCAGGACTTGATTTACATGCTGTTTTTCCATGACCAGAATCAGGTCCGATTCATTGACGATATCGGCGGTCAATTGCCGCGCCCTGAAACCCTCGGCGCTGTGGCCGCGGTCTTCCAGGACCTGGCGCGCCGACGCCTCCATGCCTTCGCCAACTCGCGCCGCGAGGCCTGCAGAGGTCACCGAGATGGTTGATGCGGTCAGCGCGTTACGCAACAGAAGTTCTGCAGTCGGACTTCGGCAAATATTGCCAACGCACACAACCAGGATATTTCTGAACAAGGTTTACTTTCCTGTGTAATATCATTCTGCCAACACTCAGAACAAATCTTAATGAACCCACTAGATCATCCTGCACTCAGAAACAGATTCGCCCTGTTAGTACCAGCGTATTAAGTACCACAGCACCAAAAGTCGCCCAAACGGAATTACCGGACTAAAAATAACTGTGATTTTCAGACTCTGACTTCCTGACAAAAACTAACATTCGCGCACTTAGTGCGATTGTCAGTTTCGAATCGGTTATCACTGGAAACTTTTCGCCGTTGTCACTTCTCACCCGGAGAACCGACATGAAAACAGCACCTCTGAAACCACTTGGCGCCCTGACCCTGTTGCTGCTGGCAGCAACCGGCCAGAGTCACGCCAATGAACTGTTCCCGGCACTGCCTGCCAATAAAACCATCGGTGTTCAGGTCAAGGTCCAGACCTTCTCCGCCGCCGACGCCGAAAAGGTCAAAAGCACCGGCTTCAGTTTCGTACGCTTTGGCGTGTGGACTGACAGCCTGGGCAGCGCGGCCTATCAAAAGCAGATCAGCGACGCCTTCGCTGTGGCCCGTGCCGCTGGCCTGCCGGTGCTGATGACCTTGCGCGCGACCAAGCCGTTGCCGGCCAATGATCTGACGAACGCCGGCGTCGCGTACGCCAACGCGCTGACCAGCCTGGCAACGACCTACGGTTCGCAACTGGTGGCGATCGAGTTATGGAATGAGCCGGATCTGAACACTTACTGGCCGACCGGGAATTTCGATACGACGTTCGTGCCGTTCATGAGTGCCGCGTGCAAGACGCTGCAGGAAAAACCTCAGGCCACCCCGGTGATCGGCTTCGGTTTCGCCCGACCACCCACCGCCGGATCGGCGTCCACGGTGGCGCTCAACCGCATCGTCAGCGAATACCCAAAATGCCTCAGCGCGATTTCCTATCATCCGTATGGCATGACCGGCACGCAGATCAGCAATGCCCAAGCGTTTATCCAGCAGAACTTCCATCTGCCGGGGGTGATCAGCGAATGGGGTATCTCGGCGCTCGCGTCCAACGGGGGTACGGAGGGTCAGGCCAGTAAAATCAGTGCCTTCGTCGCCGATATCAAAACCCGCAACATTGCACTGACGTCGATCTACGAATGGAAAAACAGCGACACCGGCAGCAATGATCGCGAGAAGAATTTCGGTCTTTTGACCGCCGACGGCCAGCCGAAACCGGCGGAAACCGCAGTCAGAACCCAGTTGAGCCAGCATTAGCCCTGACCCTGAGTGCTCAACCGGCGTTAGCTGTCAGTTGCTTTGAACCTGTGACCGGTTTTGGCATCGTATTGATCACTACCGCGCCCCGCACATCAAACAACCCTTCTCAGGTTGTTGCCAGCGGGGCCGTCGATACGCCCGGATACCCTTGAGTGACTGTCAGCGCTCGGGTAATGTCGTCAAACCCACAGGACAGAGCACACACATGACTTCCAAGCTGGAACAACTCAAACAGATGACCACCGTGGTTGCCGACACCGGCGACTTCGAAGCGATTGCCCGGGTCAAGCCGGTCGACGCCACCACCAACCCTTCCCTGCTGCTCAAAGCCGCGGCCATTCCGGCTTACGCCGAACTGCTGAACGCCTGCGTCAGCGACTGCAAGGGCGATGTCGGCCTGGCCAGCGACCGTTTCGGCGTCGCGGTGGGCCAGGAAATCCTCAAAGTGATTCCAGGGCGTATTTCCACTGAAGTGGATGCGCGCCTGTCGTTCGACCAGGACGCCGTTCTGAAACGCGCACACCGCCTGATCGAGCTGTACGACAAGGCCGGTATCGGCCGTGACCGCGTGCTGATCAAGATCGCCTCGACCTGGGAAGGCATCCGCGCGGCGGAGATCCTCGAGAAGGAAGGCATCCAGACCAACCTGACCCTGCTGTTCTCCTTCGCCCAGGCCGCCGCGTGCGCCGACGCCGGGGTGTTCCTGATCTCGCCGTTCGTGGGCCGCATCTACGACTGGTACAAGAAGGCCAACGGCAACGACTACACCGGCGCCGATGATCCGGGCGTACAGTCGGTGACGCGCATCTACAACTACTACAAGGCCAATGACTACAAGACCGTGGTGATGGGCGCGAGCTTCCGCAACCTCAGCCAGATCGAGCAACTGGCCGGTTGCGACCGCCTGACCATCAGCCCGGACCTGATCGACAAGCTGGCGGCAGACAACGGCAAACTGGAGCGCAAACTCGCCCCGGGCCACGCCGGTGAAGCACGCCTGAGCCTCAATGAAGCGCAGTTCCGCTGGTTGTCGAACGAAGATGCAATGGCGACCGAGAAACTGGCTGAGGGCATTCGTCAGTTTGCCCGTGATCAGGAGAAGCTTGAGGCGCTGTTGCAAGCCAAGCTGTGATCTGAGCTGGTGAAATGCAAAAAGGGCGAACCTGTGAGGGTTCGCCCTTTTTCATTCAGTCCGCCATGGAAAATGTATCGTCTGATCTAACGCCTTCGCGAGCAACCTCGCTCCCACAAGGGGATTGGTGATCGACGCTGATCCAGTGTGGGAGCGAGCTTGCTCGCGAAGAGGCCGGCCCAGACCACATCACTTCATCAGATCAGTGTCTTTCCAGGGCATTGACCAGGTCATGGAATGCTTCACGATTGGAGTCGTTCAGCCCCATGAGGATCTTGTGCGCTTCCAGCACCTTGATCCGCACCACTTCTTCCGACTGATCCTGATCCGGCAGGTCGTCCAGGCACTCCGGGCAAGGCACCGGGTGATTGACGATGTTGAACACCTGCTCGAAGCCCATCGACTGCAACAGACGGGTGATGTCATCGTGGGTGGTGACGACGGTCGGCAACAGGCCGACCTTCTGCCGCGACAGAATCGACAGCTTGGCCAGCAGGCCCAGCGTGGTGCTGTCGATGCTGCGGGTTTCGGTCAAATCGATCACGATCGCGTTGAAATTCAACGCGGTGAAGATTTTCTCAATAGTCGCATCCAACGCCGAACACAGGGTCAGGCGAACTTCACCGACGAACTTCAGGACGAAGGTGCCGTCCTGCTCGGCGAACTGGATTCTACCGGTACTCATTAAAGATTCCTGCTCAACACCAACAGGGCGATATCATCCGGCATCTCCCCTAGCGTGGCCAATCCAAATACTTGCCGCAGACCATCCAGGCTGCCGCCCGCCGACTTCACCCGCTGGGGCAAAGCAGCTTCTTTTTCCTTGAGCGTGGGTTCTGGCAACAGATCCAGAATGCCATCAGACATCAGCGTCAGGCTGAACGTCGGCGGCAGCTCAAGCACGTGATCTTCGTAGGTGGCCTCATTGAAGAGCCCCACCGGCAGACCGCGCCCCTCCAGGTAACGAACACTGTCAGGCGTGTACAACACAGGCAACGGCAGATGGCCGCCGATGCTATAGGTCAACAAACCGGTCTCCTCGTCGATGACTCCACCGACCATTGTGACGTGTTTGCCCAGCTTACAACTGATCAGCCCCCGGTTGATATGACCAAGGACCTCCGAAGGCTTGAATTCCGGCAAGGTGCCGTTGCGCTTGGATTCGAACAGCAAGCGCGTGGTCATGAACTTCAGCAGCACGGTGACGAAGGCTGAAGAAGCGCCGTGACCCGATACGTCCGCCAGGTAAAACGCCACCCGGCGCTCGTCAACTCGGAAATAGTCGACAAAATCACCCGACAGGTACAGCGACGGGATGATCTGGTGCGCAAAGTTGAACTCGTCGATGCTCCACGGGCTTTCCGGCAGCATGTTCATCTGCACCTGGCGACCGGCGTTCTGGTCTTCCTGGAGCAGGTTCAGGCTGGCTTCGAGCTCGCGGTTGGCCTTTTCCAGCTTCTCGCGATAGCGCTGGTTTTCCAGCAGCAGACGCGCACGGTCCAGGGCCCGGCGCACGGAGTGCTCGAGCACGGCCAGATCTTCGAGAGGCTTGATCAGGTAATCCGCCGCGCCCAGGCGCAGCGCCTCGACCGCGTCGTTCATCACGCCGGCGCCCGAAACCACGATCACCGGCGTCTGCGGTGATCGCTCGGTAACCTGACGGATAAGTTCGAGACCGCCCATCTGCGGCATGCGCAGATCGCAGATGACCAAGTCGGGCTTTTCTTGCTCGAATACCTGAAGACCCTGTTGGCCATTGCTGGCCTGCAGGACGCTGAAACCACTGTCTTCCAAATAGGCCGCGAGACTCGCGCGCACTACCTCGTCATCATCGATTATCAGCAGCGTGGCACTGGTTTTTGGCATGTGGGCAAACGGCGCCAGAATTAGGTTGGCGTAGTGGGCAGGCATCGGGCCCTGCGCAGACTACTGGATTCGCTTTCTAGCCTCTCTGCTGCACCGCTTTCGAGCATTGGCTCTGCACACGGTTGCACCAGAGGTGCCCTTCTAAGGCGCAGACGGTACTCCCATCCGCAGAGCGTTTCAAGCATGCGCCGATGGTCGCTTGACGACTTTACTTGTCAAATCACCGAGAGTTATAAGAACAGCTCAAACCGTAACCCAATGGAAGGACGAACCTATGAGTCAAACCAGTCGGGACTACAGCGAAAAGCGCGATTTCATCCGCATGCGGGTCGATGCCGATGTCGTGCTGATTCATGAAGGTGATCAGATCAGCGCGGTGTGCATCGACCTCTCCAGCAGCGGCATGCAGGTTGAAGCGCCGCGGCAGTTCGCGGTCGGCGACCGCTTGCGCGTGCGCATAGATTCCGACCATGCGGCACTCAGCGGCCTGGAAGCCGAGACTGAGGTGGTCTGGGTCAAGGCTCAGGAAGGCGATAGCCAGAAGCTCGGCCTGAGCATCCTGAAGATGAAATAACTACACACAAAAAAGGCGACCCTGAGGTCGCCTTTCTGTTTTACCGGTCGAAATTAAAAATCGTCTACGACCTTGCCATCCTTCACTTTGAACTCGCGATTCTGCAAGTAAGCGTTGCGGATGAAGGTGTACTTGTCGCCGCTGATCAGCTTCTCGCTCGACAACAGGCTGGCACGGGTGTCGACGATGTTCAGGCCGAACACCGAGTTACGCACAGGCACGTCGTTGATGTAGCGGTACGGGCCGGTGTAGCTGTCGACGTATCTGGAAGGTGCGTCACGCAGTGTGCTCGGGCCAAGCAACGGCAGCATCACGTACGGGCCACTGCTGACACCCCAGTAGCCAAGGGTCTGGCCGAAATCTTCGTCGCTGCGGTTCAGACCCATCTTGGTGCCGACGTCGAAGAAACCGAGCAGGCCGAAGGTGGTGTTGAAAATGATCCGCGCGGTGTCGACACCGGCGGCGGCAGGTTTGGCCTGCAGAATGTTGTTCGCCAGGTTAGTGACGTCACCGACGTTGCGGAACATGTTGTGGATGCCGTCTTCAAGGAACTGCGGCGTGACAAACTCATAGCCTTGGGCCAAAGGCTTCAGTGCATAGGTGTCGACGAAGTCGTTGAACTGGAAGATCGGACGGTTGACGCTCTCCCAAGGGTCTTCTTCCGTTGCGGCCTGAGTGGCGAACGGAGCCAGCAACAGGCCGGCACATACACAAAGCTGAGCGAGCGGATTGCTCCAGCGCATAGAAAACTCCTTGGATTTGTACTGTCGCGGGCGTCGGGGCCCGGGCATTAAGGCCGTTAGTATAAGCGTAAAAGGCCGTTTGGGCATTCCGCCAATTGTGCAAACTTGTAGGAACGTTCCCGCGCCGCCGTTCACGCACCCGTCACGCAACTGTCACCTACAGTCTCTAGCCTTATCGCTATTTCAGGGACGTTGCCATGTCACATGCCGAAACCTTGCCCTTCGCCGAGCCCGGTCTGACCGCCGTCCTGTTCGGTCTCAGCGGTTGCCTGGTGGATTTCGGCGCCCGCGCGCAACAACAGAGCGGCGTCCTGCCCGAACACGTCGAAGCCACACCCGGTGCGCTCGACAGCCTGCAAAGTTTGCAGCGCCAACAGATTCCCTGTGCGTGGCTCGATGAACTGCCCCCTGCCCTCACTCAAGCGCTGGCGGCTGCGCTGCCGGCCTGGATCAAACCTGCACAACACTCGGCAACCCTCAATCCGTGGCCGTCGCCCAACGCTTGCTGGCAAGCGCTGATGGAGCTGAACGTCGCCAGCCTGGACGGCTGCGTGCTGGTCAGCGGCGAACCGCGCCTGCTGCAAGCGGGCCTGAATGCCGGATTGTGGACGATTGGCCTGGCCTCCTGCGGCTCACTGTGCGGCCTGGCGCCGAGCGAATGGCAGGCGCTGACGCAGAAAGAACGCGAACAACGGCGCGGCAAAGCGACCGTGCAACTGTTCAGCCTCGGGGTGCATTCGGTGATTGATCATCTGGGTGAGCTCGACACCTGCCTGGCAGACATCCGCCTGCGTCGCCTCAAAGGTGAAAAGCCCTGATCGGGATCATGCAGGTTCGACGCGAGTGGATTAATCTAAAGGTCAGCCATAGACCTTTGGCGCGCGGCTGCGGTCAATGCCAGTGCCTCTAGATAAAAGGAACCACGTCATGCCCGCTCAAGAACTGCAGAAACAACTCGATACCCTGCGCGAGCAACTGGAGCAGAATCCACCGCTGTCCGAAGCAGAGCGTGAAGATCTGCATGCCCTGATGGCGCAGATCGAATCGGAAATCAAACTGGAGAGCGCCACGCAGTACGCCAGCATCGCTGATGGCGTGAACCTGGCGGTGGAACGCTTTGAAGTGGAACACCCGACTATTGCCGGCACCCTGCGCAATATCTTCAATGCGCTGGGCAGCATGGGGATCTGATCACCCTCCCACTGCAATGCAAAAAGCCCTGCCATCACCGGCAGGGCTTTTTCATTTTCGTGATTTGAAACGTTTTCCCATGTAGGAGTGAGCCTACAGAGGTTGTTTATTGACGGACCAGACGGTGGTTCGGCAGTTGTACAGATTCAGTACTGCGATACGGGTTGATATCCAGACCGCCGCGACGCACGTAACGTGCAAATACCGTGAGTTTCTCCGGCTTCAGCAGGCGCTGCAGGTCGAGGAAAATCCGCTCCACGCACTGTTCGTGGAAGTCCGAATGCTGGCGGAAGCTGACGATGTACTCCAGCAGACTGGCGTGATCCAGTGCCGCACCGCGATATTGCACCACCACGCTGCCCCAGTCCGGCTGGCTGGTGACCGGGCAGTTGGATTTGAGCAGATGGCTGTGCACGCTTTCTTCGACAACCCGCGAATCATCGCAACGCAGCAGTTCCGGACGCGGATGTTCATAGTTGCTGACGCTGATGTCGAGGTCGTCGATGCACACGCCGGGCAACGCCACGACACCTTCCGCTTCGACCTCCTTCAGACTGCGCACCCGCACGCCTACCGGTTTGCCGGCAGCCGCCGACAGATCCTTGACCAGTGTCGCTTCGAGCGCGGCGATGTCGGCGAACGGCGTCTGGTTCAGCGAGTTCAGATACAGCTTGAACGACTTCGACTCGATGATGTTCGGCGAATCGGCCGGAATGCTGAACTCACCGATCGCCACCACCGGTTTGCCCGACGGCAGCAGCCACGACAGTTCGAAGCAGTTCCAGAAATCCACACCTTCATACGGCAGGGTGTCGGCGGTCAGGCCCAGTTCGGCCCACTTCGCGGTGCGCGGGATCGGGAACAACAGGGACGGCGTGTACGTGGCGATGTATTCGCTGGATTTGCCCAGCGGCGAATGTTCGGCTGCGGGATGCATGGCGGAAACCTGACTGAAGAATCAGCGGATTCTACCAGCCTTTGCGCCCGCCTTTGAGTGCTTACTGACTGACCGTCAGTTTGCCGACCATGCCGGCCTGGTAATGACCGGGAATATTGCAGGCAAATTCCAGGCTGGTGGCCTTGCTGAAGGTCCAGGTCAGTTCGGCGGTTGTACCCGGTTCGACCAGCACACTGTTCGGGTCGTCGTGCTTCATGCCGTGGCCCATCGCGGCGTGATCCATGCCCGCCATATCGTGAGACATATCCTTCATGCCGGTCGGCGTAAGCATGCCGCTTTGCTGCATCTGCAGCATTTCCTGCTGGTGCCTGGCGTGCATCGCCGCGTCACCCAGGTTGAATTCATGCAGTAACTGGCCTTTATTCACTAGCACAAAACGAACGGTCTCACCGGCCTTGACCTGAATCGCCTTGGGATCGAACGACATATCGCCCATCACCACCTCGATGCTGCGGGTGGCCTTGGCGGCCGGTGCCGGTTGACCGAAGTCATAGGTGTGCGCTGGCGCGGCCCACACCGGCGCGCTCAACGCCAACAAACAGGCGCTCAGCGCCAGGGATTTGCGCAAAAACATGGTCGTACTCCAACAAGATAAGGTTCAGCCTGTGGGAAACTTTAGCCGGCCTGCGCTGGCATCTACCTGACAGGCAGATTACAACTTTGTCAGGTTGGCGCGTGTTGCCGTTGCGCACGGTATAAAACCTTCGTGTCTATCACCCCGAGCCGCCCATGAAACTGTTGATCGTCGAAGACCAAGCGAAAACCGGCCAATACCTGCGCCAGGGCCTGACCGAGGCCGGTTTCAACACGGAACTGGTGGCCGACGGCAACAGCGGCCAGCACCTGGCGTTGAGTGGTGATTATGCGCTGTTGATCCTCGACGTGATGCTGCCCGGTCGCAGTGGCTGGCAGATTCTGCAAGCGGTGCGCAGCGCCGGACTGGATACCCCGGTCCTGTTTCTGACGGCCAGGGACGCCGTGGAAGACCGGGTGCACGGCCTTGAACTCGGCGCTGACGATTATCTGGTCAAGCCTTTCGCCTTCTCCGAACTGCTGGCCCGGGTACGCAGCCTGTTGCGCCGCGGCAGCGCCACGCCACAGGAAACCAGCCTGCAACTGGCCGACCTGCGCCTGGACCTGATCCGCCGCCGGGTCGAGCGCAGTGGTCAGCGCATCGACCTGACCGCCAAGGAATTCGCCCTGCTGGAAATGCTCTTGCGCCGCCAGGGTGAAGTGCTGCCGAAGTCGCTGATCGCTTCGCAGGTCTGGGACATGAATTTCGACAGCGACACCAATGTCATCGAAGTGGCGATCCGCCGGTTGCGTCTGAAGATCGACGATGAGTTCCCGAACAAACTGATCCACACCGTGCGCGGCATGGGTTACGTGCTTGAAGAGCGTGGTGCCTGATGCGCCGCTTGTCCTTGAGTTCGCGTCTGGCCCTGTTGTTTGCCGCGTGTACTGCCGTGGTCTCGCTGTTCGCCGGGGTGTTGTTCAACCGCGCCAGCGAGGCGCACTTTATCGAACTCGATCAGCAACAACTGGACGGCAAACTGATCGGCCTGCGCCGCGCCTTGCAGGCTGTCCAACCGGGCACCGGCGAAGCGCGGCTGGCGGATGAAATGAGCCGGCAGGCCGATCTGTCACTGCGCATCACCGGCAGCGACGGCCAACGCTGGTACGACAGCTCGACGCACATCCCCAAGGAGTTGCCGCAACAACCCGGGCTGGCAACCCTCCATCAGGATGGCACCGATTACCGCGTGCTCAACGCCCCGCTCTACCCGGACAAAAGCGATTCGCCGCAACTGACACTGTTGCTGGACATCACCCACCACCAACACTTCCTGCAACGCATGCAGCATCTGATCTGGCTGACCGTCGGCCTCTCGGCACTGGCCACCGCGCTGCTCGGCGCCTGGGCGGCACGCAGCGGCTTGCGACCTTTGCGGCGCATGAGCGCGGTGGCCCGTGGGATTTCCGCCCAATCGCTGAATGCCCGCCTGCCGGAAGGGCAAATGCCGCCCGAGCTTGCGGAAATGGCCCACAGCTTTAACGCCATGCTCGGACGCCTCGACGACTCGTTTCAACGGCTGTCGGCATTCTCGGCCGACATCGCCCATGAACTGCGCACGCCGCTGTCGAATCTGCTGACTCACACCCAGGTCACCCTCACCCGCCCACGGCCGATCGAGGATTACCGCGAAGCTCTGCACAGCAACCTCGAAGAACTGCAATGGATGGCGCAACTGGTCAACGACATGTTGTACCTGGCCAAGGCGGATCACGGTTTGTTGATGCCCAAGCGTGAGGCGCTGGAACTGGCGGACGAGAGCGACGTGTTGCTGGAGTTTTTCGCGCCACTGGCCGAGGACTCCGGAGTGACGCTGAGTCGCGAGGGTAACGCGCAGATAAAAGGTGATCGCAGCATGCTGCGTCGGGCCTTGTCGAATTTGCTGGATAACGCGCTGCGCTTTACCCCGGCGGCGGGCAGCGTGCACCTGTCCATTGTCGATCAGCCGCACGCCGCGCAGGTGTCAGTCGAGAACAGTGGTGACGGGATTTCAGCCGAACTGTTGCCGCGGTTGTTCGACCGCTTTTATCGCGCAGATCCGGCGCGGCAGGAAGGCAGCAGCGAGCATGCGGGGTTGGGGCTGGCGATTACGCAATCTATCGTCCGGGCCCATGGTGGGGAGATTCATTGCGAATCAGAAGCGGGATGGACGCGGTTTGTGATCGAGTTGCCCAAGGGGAAATGAGGCCGGCCATTCAGGCCCCTTCGCGAGCAAGCTCGCTCCCACAGGTATCGAGTTGAATCACCATTTGTGAACGACCCAAAACCCTGTGGGAGCGAGCTTGCTCGCGAAGACGGACTTGAAACTCAGGAATATCTCAAGGCATGAGCCGGCTCGATCTTCGCCGCCCGCCACGCCGGATACAGCGTCGCCAGGAAGCTCAGAATAAAGCCCGCCGAACAGATCAACAGCACATCCCCACCCTGCAATTCCGACGGCAGATTGCTGACGAAATACACGTCGGAGCTGAAGATATGCTGCCCGGTTACCCGCTCGACCCAGCCGACCATCTCACTGACATTCAGCGCGGCGATCACCCCCAGTACGCCGCCAATGAGGGTGCCGACGATGCCAATCACCGTGCCCTGCACCATGAAGATCGCCATGATCTGCCGGGGCGTGGCACCAATGGTGCGCAGGATCGCGATGTCCGCGCCCTTGTCGTTCACCACCATGATCAACGTCGCGATGATGTTGAACGCCGCCACGGCGACGATCATCAGCAACAGCAGGCCGATCATGGTTTTTTCCATTTTCATGGCGCTGAACAGGCTGCCCTGGGTGTGGGTCCAGTCGTCAGCCTTGAACTCGGCGCCAAGGCCTGTGGCGATGTCCGAAGACACTTTCGGTGCGGCGTACAAGTCTTTGACCGCCAGCCGCACGCTTTGCACCTGATTCGGTTCCCAGTGCTGCATGGTTGCCGCATCGGCCATGTGAATCAGGCCCATGGAGCCATCCAGCTCAGCGCCGACCTTGAACACACCGACCACATTCAGCCGTTGCATGCGCGGGGTGATGCCGCCCGGTGCGGTGCTGACTTCCGGCACGATCAGGGTCAGCTTGTCGCCAACGTTGAGGCGAAAGCGCCGCGCGGTGATTTCACCGATCACCACACCAAACTCGCCCGGCTTCAGGGCATCGAGACGCCCCTGCACAATGTGCTGCGCCACAATCGACACCTTGCCTTCCTGGGCCGGGTCGATGCCGCTGATCTGGATCGGCTGCATCAAGCCCTTGTAGGACAGCATGCCTTCCATCTCGGTGAACGGTACGGCGGCCGTGACTTCGGGATTTTTCATCGCGGCGGCGGCCACCGGCTGCCAGTCATCAATCGGCTTGACGCCGACGATGGTCGCGTGGGGCACCATGCCGAGAATGCGCGAGCTCATTTCGCGCTGGAAGCCGTTCATCACCGACAACACCACGATCATCGCCAGCACGCCGAGGGCGAGGCCGATCATAGAGGTCATCGAAATGAACGAAACAAAGCGATTGCGGCGCTTGGCGCGGGTATAGCGCGTGCCGATAAAGATCGATAACGGTCTGAACATTCGCTGGGGCACCGTATAAAAATAAAAGACCCGGCGCCTTTACAGGCACCGGGTTTCAGCCGGTCAGATAGGCGTCAGGCAGCCTTCCTGCAACTGCAGGACGCGATCCATCTGACGAGCCAGGTTCATGTCGTGAGTCACCACCAGGAACGCCGTGCGCATCGACGTGCTCAGCTCCAGCATCAGGTCCTGAATGCCTTCGGCGGTGTGGGAGTCGAGGTTGCCGGTGGGCTCGTCGAGCATCACCAGACCCGGGTTGTTCACCAGGGCGCGGGCAATGGCCACACGCTGACGTTCGCCACCGGACAACTCGGCCGGTTTGTGCTCCAGACGGTGCCCGAGGCCGACTCGCTCCAGCAAGGCCGTGGCGCGCTGGCGCGCCTCAGGGATCGCGGTCTTGCCGATCAGCAGCGGCATGCAGACGTTCTCCAGCGCCGTGAATTCCGGCAGCAAGTGGTGGAACTGGTACACGAACCCGAGGGCACGGTTACGCAGCAGGCCACGCTTCTTCTCGCTCAGGGCCGACAACTCTTCGCCGTCGAGCCAGACGCTGCCCTGGGTCGGCGTGTCGAGGCCGCCCAACAGGTTGAGCAAGGTACTTTTGCCCGAACCGGATTTGCCGACGATCGCCACACGCTCGCCCGGGTGCAACTCCAGTTGCAGACCGGCCAGCACTTCCACCGATTCCGGGCCTTCCTCGTAGGATTTGCCCAGGTTGCGACAGCTCAGGATTGCTTGTTCACTCATGCCCGACTCACTCATAACGTAACGCCTCCGCCGGCTGGGTGCGCGCGGCACGCCAGGCGGGATACAGGGTGGCGAGGAAACTCAGGACCAACGCAGCGGCACAGACCATGACCACGTCCTGGCTCTGCACCTGCGACGGCAGGTAATCAATGAAATACACGTCGGCATTCAGGAATTTATGGCCGATCAGCCCTTCGAGGGCCGAGATCGCCGCGCTGACGTTGAGCGCGGCGAAAATCCCCACCACGGCACCGATCGCCGTGCCGACCACGCCGATCACCGTGCCCTGCACCATGAACGTGCGCATGATCGTGCCCGGCGTGGCGCCCAATGTGCGCAGAATGGCGATGTCGCCCTTCTTGTCGTTGACCACCATCACCAGCGTGGAAATGATGTTGAACGCAGCCACGGCGACGATCAGCAACAACAACAGGCCAATCATGGCTTTTTCCATGCGGATGGCCTGATACAGATTGCCGTGGGTACGGGTCCAGTCGCGGGCGTAATAATGGTCTTCACCGAGTTGCTGGGCGATGTTCCACGCCACACGCGGCGCCTGGAACAGGTCGTCGAACTTCAGGCGGATGCCCTGCACCTGATCAGGTTTCCAGCGGTGCATCTTCGCCAGATCCTGCAGGTTGGTCACGCCGAGGTAACCGTCGAGCTCACCGGCGCCGACATGGAAAATGCCCACAACGGTGAAGCGCTTCATGCGCGGGAACATCCCCGCCGGGGTCAGACTGACCTCCGGTGCGACGAAGGTGATCTTGTCACCGATGCCCACCCCGAGCCTGGTCGCGGCCTTGTCACCGATCACAATGCCGAAGCTGCCCGGCGTCAGATCGTCGAGTTTGCCCTGCTGCATGAAGTTGTCGATGATCGACACATTGCGCTCGAGCGCAGGGTCGATGGCGTTGAGCAACACCTTGGACACCTGACCGTTATTGGTCAGCAGGCCCTGCATCTGGGTGAATGGCGCAACGGCCGTCACCTGCGGGTTGTGCTTGACCTTGGCGGCCAGGCCTTGCCAATCGTTGATCGGCTCGGTGGATTCGATGGTCGCGTGGGGCACCATGCCCAGCACACGGGTGCGCATCTCATGATCGAAGCCGTTCATCACCGATAGCACCACGATCATCACGACCACGCCAAGGGCGAGCCCGATCATCGAAGTCAGGGAAATGAATGACACAAAATGATTGCGACGCTTTGCACGGGTATAACGCGTGCCGATAAATACGAAGAGAGGTCTGAACATGTCGGGGCTTGTTCG
>NZ_QAIU01000219.1:0-9258 GCF_003061205.1 Pseudomonas sp. HMWF006 | reverse complement strand
CCACCGCCGCTACCATGGGTTCGCCATGTCGACATTAGATGAAGAAGATCGCCGCGAATACTACCGTATCGAGGACACGATCGCACTGGAAATTCAGCCCCTGTCCGCTCCCGAAGCCGCAGGCCAGGAAGTGTTGCAGGATGCTTCCCCGCTCTTCAACCTGCTCAGTGAACTGCACCTGAGTGAATTCGAGTCGCAACACCTGTTGCGCCAGATCAGCGAGCGCGACCGGGCCATCGCCGCGTTCCTCAAATCCCAGAACAAACGCATCGACCTGCTCAGCCAGGTAGTCGCCCTGACCGTGCTCGGCCACATCGGCGAGCCGCAACCGGTGATCATCTCCGAAGGCGGGATCGACTTTCAGCACCCGACCGCGCTTGCCACTGGCGCGCACCTGTCGGTGAAACTGGTGCTGATGCCGCAGGCGCTCGGCCTGTTGCTGCGCGCCCGCGTCACCCATTGCGATCGCAAGGGCGACGGCTACGACGTCGGCACCGAGTTCGAACACTTGACCGACGCCCAGCGCCAGTTGCTCGCGCGCTATATCTTGCAGAAGCAGGCCCAGGAACGACGCCTGGCCCGCGAACAGAACGAATCTGGCATCTAATTTAAGGAAGCACCGTGACCCTCATCTACGGCCACCGCGGCGCCAAGGGCGAAGCACCGGAAAATACCCTGACCAGTTTTCAGGAATGTCTCAAACACGGCGTGCGCCGTTGCGAACTGGACCTGCACCTGTCCAAGGACGGCGAGTTGATGGTCATCCACGACCCGACCCTCAAGCGCACCACCGACCGCCGTGGCAAGGTCGTCGAGCACACCGCCGCGGAACTTGTGACCTACGACGCGCGCAAGGGCGGCCCGGGCTGGATCAAGCCGTGCCCGATTCCAACGCTGGAAGAATTGTTTGAGCAGTGTGATTTCGAGCACTGGCAACTGGAAGTCAAAAGTGCGTCGCGCACCCGCGCTGCAACCACCGTGCTGGCGATTCGCGAAATGGCCCAGCGCCATGGCTTGCTCGACAAGGTGACCATTACTTCGAGTTCGCGAGAAGTGCTGAAAGCGGCACTGGACCTGGTGCCGGACGTGTCACGCGGACTGGTAGCCGAATACGCCTGGCTCGACCCGTTGAAGGTCGCGGCCAACTATGGCTGTGAGATTCTGGCGCTGAACTGGACGCTGTGTACGCCGGAACGCCTGCAGAAGGCGCAGCGTCAGGGGCTGCATGTGTCGGTGTGGACCGTCAACGAGCCTGCGCTGATGCGCAGACTCGCCGACTTCGGCGTTGACAGCCTGATTACAGACTTTCCCGGTTTGGCCACTGCCACCCTCGAGAATTGCTGAAATCGGTCTCCCCGGCCGGCTCAGGCCACCGGCCGGAGCCCGTCAAAAAAGCCGGTTGAGGCCGTCGTACGCCGCTACCCGATAGGCTTCGGCCATGGTCGGGTAGTTGAACGTGGTGTTGACGAAGTACTTCAGCGTATTCAACTCACCCGGCTGGCTCATGATTGCCTGACCGATGTGCACGATCTCCGACGCCTGATAACCGAAGCAGTGCACGCCCAGTACTTCCAGGGTTTCACGGTGGAACAGGATCTTCAGCATGCCTTGCGGCTCGCCGGCGATCTGTGCACGCGCCATGCTCTTGAAGAACGCCTTGCCGACTTCGTACGGCACCTTGGCCTGGGTCAGTTCCTGCTCGTTCTTGCCGATCGAGCTGATCTCCGGAATGGTGTAGATACCGGTCGGCACGTCATTCACAAAGCGCCAGCTGCCGTTATCGACAATGCTGCCGGCTGCCGAACGACCCTGGTCGTGGGCGGCACTGGCCAGGCTCGGCCAGCCGATCACATCGCCGGCACCGTAGATGTTCGGCACGCAGGTGCGGTAGGCCTCGTCGACTTCGATCTGGCCACGGCTGTTGACCTTGACGCCGATGTTTTCCAGACCGAGCTGGTCGGTGTTACCGGTACGGCCGTTGCACCAGAGCAAGGCGTCGGCCTTGATCTTCTTGCCGGATTTGAGGTGCAGGATCACGCCGTTATCGACGCCTTCAACGCGATCGTAATCTTCGTTGTGGCGCACGGTGATGTTGTTGTTGCTGAAGTGGTAGCTCAGCGCCTGGGAGATTTCCGAGTCGAGGAAGCTCAGCAACTGACCGCGGTTGTCCACCAGCTCAACCAATACCCCCAGACCACTGAAGATCGAGGCGTATTCGCAACCGATCACGCCGGCGCCGTAAACGATCAGTTTGCGCGGGGTGTGGCCGAGGCTGAGGATGGTGTCGCTATCGTAGATGCGCGGGTGGTGGAAATCGATGTCCGCCGGGCGATACGGGCGCGAACCGGTGGCGATGATGATGTGCTTGGCCACCAGTTTCTCGACCACGCCGTTGGCGCAGACCACTTCGATGGTTTGCTCGTCGGCGAAGCTGCCGGTGCCAAAGAACACGTCGACGCGGTTACGGGCGTAGTAGCCGGTACGCGAAGCGACTTGTTTGGAAATGACTTTCTCGGCGCTTTTCAACACGTCCGGGAAGGAGAACCAGCGCGGCTCGCCGATCGCCCGGAACATCGGGTTGGTGTTGAACTGCATGATCTGCCGCACCGAGTGACGCAGGGCCTTGGACGGGATGGTACCGAGGTGGGTGCAGTTACCGCCGACCTGGCGACGGCTGTCGACCATCGCGACCTTGCGCCCTGCTTTGGCGGCGTTCATTGCCGCGCCTTCTCCCGCCGGGCCGGAACCCAACACCACCACGTCGTAGTTGTAGACAGCCATGCGTACTCCTCAGAACAGGCCGCGATGCCAGCAGCACCGACGGCTAAATCACGCCGAATCGCGGCGCGAAGGAACAATTGGGGGCCAATGAAGAACCCGGACACAGTCTATAGAAGCGTCAACGCCGCGCACATTAACCCTTGGTCGCGTCGTAGGCTACTTTTGCCTGCACTACAACGCCAGCCTTCGTACTGTTTTCAGTCAACTTTTGCGCCATTGAGCCGCTCGAACGCCCGACTGGTGCGGATGACGAAACCTGTATCGGCACGAATCACGAAGAATGCAGCAATCCCATGTTTTTCGGCATAGTCCCACGCCCTTTCCGGCCCGAGAATCAGCAACAGCGTCGATAGTCCATCGGCCATCAACGCTGAAGGATGAATCACCGTGACTGACGCCAGATTGTGTAGGACCGGCGCCCCGCTGCGCGCATCGAGAGTGTGGGAATAGCGCCGACCGTCCTGCAGGAAATAGTTACGGTAATCCCCGGACGTGGACACACCGTAGCCATCGACATTAATGATGCGCTCGGCCACCTGTTGATCGTCACGCGGCTCCTCCAGCGCGATGCGCCATGCCGAGCCGTCGAGTTTTTTGCCCTTGGCCTTCAGTTCGCCCGTGGCTTCAGCGAGATAGTCATGGATACCCATGGCTTCGAGTCTGGCGGCAATGGTGTCGACGGCATACCCGGCGGCGATGCTGTTGAAGTCGACTTCGACAGCGGCGTCCTTGCACAACTGCTCGCCATTGATGCGCAAGTGCTGATAACCGACGCGCGACATCACCTCGGCGAGTGCGGCGGCGCCAGGGACTTTCTCTTCGCGCCCCTGCGGGCCGAACCCCCAGAGATTCAACAGCGGTTCGACAGTCAGGTCGTAGGAGCCTTCGCTTTGCGCTGACAGTTGTTCGCCCGTGCGGACCAATTCGAGTACCGCTGCAGGCATTTTCTGACAGCTATTGGCGGGTAAAGCGTTGAAGCGCTCGATGTCCGAATCGTTGCGATAGGTCGATAGCTGCCGATCGACTTCGCCGAGGATCCCCTCCACTTCACCGCGAACTTGCTTCGGTTCGGGCAAGCCGGCGCGGCGCACATACTTGATTGAATACGTGCTGCCCATGGTCGCCCCACCAAGGCTTTCCATGGAATCGCCATTGCCGCAGCCTGCCAATAAGCCAGCCAGAATCACAAGCCCAAGCAACCGTCTAGTGAACAATTATTCATCTCTCCGTAAAACCGCGACGGCCATTATGAATTAAAGGATCTGCAACATCTTTATACAAAATCCAATAGCGAGTACCTGAACATGTCCTCCACCACGGGCAAAGGCAAAGCGATTTTTCGCGTTGTCAGCGGCAACTTCCTCGAAATGTTCGACTTCATGGTCTATGGCTTTTACGCCACAGCCATTGCCAAGACCTTCTTCCCCACCGACAGCGCCTTCGCTTCGCTGATGCTTTCACTGGCCACTTTTGGGGCCGGCTTCTTGATGCGTCCGCTCGGGGCGATTTTCCTCGGCGCCTACATTGACCGTCATGGCCGTCGCCAAGGGCTGATCATCACGCTGGCGTTGATGGCTGCCGGTACGGTGCTGATTGCCTGCGTGCCGGGCTACGCCACCCTCGGCGTCGCTGCGCCGTTGATCGTGCTGTTTGGTCGGTTGCTGCAAGGCTTTTCCGCTGGCGTAGAACTGGGCGGCGTATCTGTCTATCTGGCAGAGATCGCCACACCAGGCCGCAAGGGCTTCTTCGTCAGCTGGCAGTCTGCGAGTCAGCAAGCGGCGGTGGTTTTCGCCGGCCTGCTCGGCGTCGGCCTCAACCACTGGCTGAGCCCGGAACAAATGGGTGACTGGGGCTGGCGCGTGCCGTTCCTGATCGGCTGCATGATTGTGCCGGTGATCTTTGTCATTCGCCGCTCGCTGGAGGAAACGCCAGAGTTCCAAGCCAGGAAACATCGCCCGACCCTGCGGGAAATTGTCCGCTCGATCGGTCAGAACTTTGGCATTGTCATCGCCGGCATGGCGCTGGTGGTGATGACTACGGTGTCGTTCTACCTGATCACTGCGTACACCCCGACGTTCGGCAAGGCTGAACTGCATTTGTCGGATTTCGATGCGTTACTGGTGACGGTGTGTATTGGTCTGTCGAACTTCTTCTGGTTGCCGGTGATGGGCTCGGTGTCTGACAAGATCGGCCGTAAACCCTTACTGCTGGCGGCGACCATTCTGGCGATCCTGACGGCTTATCCGGCACTGTCGTGGCTGGTGGCGAACCCGAGCTTCAGCCATTTGCTGATTGTCGAATTGTGGCTGTCGTTCCTCTACGGTTCGTACAACGGCGCGATGGTGGTGGCGCTGACCGAGATCATGCCGGTTGAAGTGCGTACGACCGGCTTCTCGCTGGCCTACAGCCTGGCGACCGCGACGTTCGGCGGGTTTACCCCGGCGGCTTGTACTTACCTGATTCATGTGCTGGACAACAAGGCAGCGCCGGGGATCTGGCTCAGTGGTGCGGCGGTGTTGGGATTGATTGCGACGCTGGTGTTGTTCCGCGGTAACCGGCATGAGCTGCGTACTGCGCAGGCCTCGATCGTCGGCGGCGCCAGATAAGACGCTATCGCTGGCAAGCCAGCTCCCACAGGGACTTCGGGCGTGAACACAATTGTGCAACCTCCCAAGAACCTGTGGGAGCTGGCTTGCCAGCGATGAGGCCGGCACAGGCAATAGAGATTGATCCAGCCACACAAACAAAAACGCCCCGACCTAAGTCGGGGCGTTTTCATTTGCAACGAGTGCTTAGCGCGGGAACGCTGGCGGGTTTACACCGGCCATGTCTTCCATCACGCGAACCACCTGGCAGCTGTAGCCGAACTCGTTGTCGTACCAGACGTACAGTACAACGCGGTTGTCCTGAACAATGGTCGCTTCAGCGTCGACCACACCGGCGTGACGCGAACCCACGAAGTCAGTGGACACCACTTCCTGCGAGTTGACGAAGTCGATTTGCTTGTGCAGATCGGAGTGCAGCGCCATGTAGCGCAGGTACTCGTTCATCTCTTCACGGGTGGCGGCTTTCTCAAGGTTCAGGTTGAGAATGGCCATCGACACGTTTGGCGTCGGAACGCGGATCGCGTTACCGGTCAGCTTGCCGGCCAGCTCAGGCAGGGCCTTGGCAGCAGCGGTGGCAGCACCGGTCTCGGTGATCACCATGTTCAGCGCGGCGCTACGGCCACGACGATCGCCCTTGTGGAAGTTGTCGATCAGGTTCTGGTCGTTGGTGTACGAGTGAACGGTTTCGACGTGACCGTTGATGATGCCGAACTTGTCATTCACAGCCTTCAGCACCGGCACGATGGCGTTGGTGGTGCAGGAAGCGGCGGACACGATCTTGTCGTCAGCAGTGATTTCGTTGTGGTTGATACCGTGAACGATGTTCTTCAGCTTGCCTTTGCCAGGCGCGGTCAGAACAACTCGAGCGACACCCGGGCATTGCAGGTGCTGACCCAGGCCATCGGCGTCACGCCATACACCGGTGTTGTCCACCAGCAGCGCGTCTTTGATCCCGTACTGGGTGTAATCCACCTCGGTCGGGTTCTTCGCGTAGATCACCTGGATCAGGTTACCGTTGGCGGTGATGGTGTTGTTTTCTTCGTCGATGACGATGGTGCCGTTGAACGGACCGTGCACCGAATCGCGACGCAGCAGGCTGGCGCGTTTGGTCAGGTCGTTGTCGGCGCCTTTGCGCACGACGATGGCACGCAGACGCAGACCGTCGCCACCACCGGTTTTCTCGATCAGGATGCGCGCCAGCAGACGGCCGATACGACCGAAGCCGTACAGCACAACGTCAGTGCCTTTGCGGGCCGAAGCGTTTTGCTGGCCAACCACGTCAGCCAGTTCTTCACGCACGAACTGCTCGGCGCTGCGGCCATTGCCTTCGCTGCGGAATTTGAACGCCAACTTGCCCAGGTCTACCGAAGCCGCGCCGAGCTTGAGCTCGCTCATGGCTTTGAGCAGTGGGAATGTTTCGTGGACGGAGAGTTCGCTGTCGTCGGAAGAGCGGTGGCGCGCAAAGCGGTGAGCTTTGAGAATCGCGATGACAGACTGGTTGATCAGGCTGCGGCCATAGATCGAGCTCACCACGTTGTTATTGCGGTAGAGCTGACCGATAAGCGGAATCATCGCTTCTGCGAGTGCTTCACGGTCGATCCATTCACCAAGACACTGGTCGGGCTTCTGAGTCACGGTAACCTTCCACATGTAGGGGCAGAAAAAAGGGGCTACATTATGCCGCCGACAACCTCTTTCAGCAATGCGCGCTTGTCGCGCAATCGGTAACAAAATTTCCTCCAAAAAAATCACACCCTCCGCGAGCCCAGTAAAACCGGGGCCTCCAGCGCAGTCAATTTTTCGACTACTGTTAGACGATGTCTGTAACCCTCCGTAACACCATCCGATTTCGGCACTACATAACCCTGAAAAAAGTGCTCGTTTTTATGGTTACCACTACATTTCGCGCAAACAACGAAGATAGACGTAGTCTGCAACTGACAGGCGGCACCCGACGCCGCTACAATTACCGACTTTGTCGCAACGCCTGGAGCTCAACCTTCCGTGCCTGTTCTGCGTCTACCGCTTCTCCCTGCTGCGGCAGGTAAACAGCACTGGGGCAATCTGCCCGGTGCTGCCCTGAGTCTCGCGATTGCCGAGGCTGCCAGCGCTGCCAAGCGCTTCACCCTGCTACTGACCGCCGACAGCCAGAGTGCCGAACGGCTGGAACAGGAGCTGAGTTTCTTCGCCCCGGATTTGCCCGTTCTGCATTTCCCCGACTGGGAAACCCTGCCCTACGACCTGTTCTCGCCGCACCAGGACATCATTTCCCAGCGTATCGCCAGCCTTTATAGACTGCCGGAACTGGCGCATGGCGTGCTGGTGGTACCGATCACCACCGCCCTGCATCGACTGGCGCCGACCAAATTCCTGCTCGGCAGCAGCCTGGTGCTGGATGTCGGGCAGAAACTCGATGTCGAGCAGATGCGCGCGCGGCTCGAAGCCAGCGGCTATCGCTACGTCGACACGGTCTACGAGCACGGCGAGTTCACCGTGCGCGGCGCGCTGATCGACCTGTTCCCGATGGGCAGCAAGCTGCCCTACCGCATCGACCTGTTCGACGACGAAATCGAGACCCTGCGGACCTTCGATCCGGAAAACCAGCGTTCCATCGACAAGGTCGATTCAGTCAAGCTGCTGCCGGCCCGTGAGTTCCCGCTGCAAAAAGATGCGGTCACCCGCTTCAAGGCGCGTTTCCGCGAACGCTTCGATGTCGACTTCCGTCGCTGCCCGATCTTCCAGGACCTGAGCAGCGGGATTACTCCGGCCGGTATCGAGTACTACCTGCCGCTGTTCTTCGACGAAACCTCGACCCTGTTCGATTACTTGCCCCAGGACACCCAGGTGTTCTCGCTGCCGGGCATCGAGCAAGCGGCGGAAAATTTCTGGAACGACGTGCGCAATCGCTATGAAGAGCGCCGCGTCGATCCATCGCGTCCTTTATTGCCACCGGCAGAGCTGTTCCTGCCGGTGGAAGACTGTTTCGCCCGCCTGAAGAACTGGCCGCGCGTGGTGGCCAGTCAACAGGATGTGGACACCGGCGTCGGCCGTGAGCGCTTCCCGGCGCAATCCCTGCCAAATCTGGCAATCGAAGCCAAGGCCACGCAACCGCTGGCCGCGCTTTCGGCATTCCTCGACGAATTCCCTGGGCGCGTGCTGTTCACCGCCGAATCCGCGGGCCGGCGCGAAGTGCTGCTGGAGCTGCTGGAACGCCTCAAGCTGCGGCCGAAAACCGTCGACAGCTGGCCGGACTTCGTCGCGGGCAAAGACCGCCTGGCGATCACCATTGCCCCGCTTGACGAAGGTCTGATGCTCGACGACCCGGCGCTGGCGCTGGTCGCGGAAAGCCCGCTGTTCGGTCAGCGGGTCATGCAGCGGCGCCGCCGCGAGAAGCGCAGCGATGTCGCCAACGATGCAGTGATCAAAAACCTCACCGAACTGCGCGAAGGCGCGCCGGTGGTGCACATCGATCACGGTGTCGGGCGCTATCTGGGCCTGACGATTCTGGAAATCGACAATCAGGCCGCGGAATTCCTCACCCTCGAGTACGCCGAGAACGCCAAGCTCTACGTGCCGGTGGCCAACCTGCACCTGATCGCGCGTTACACCGGCAGTGACGACTCCCTGGCTCCGCTGCATCGCCTCGGCTCCGAAACCTGGCAGAAAGCCAAGCGCAAGGCGGCTGAGCAGGTGCGCGACGTTGCCGCCGAACTGCTCGACATCTACGCCCGCCGTGCCGCTCGCGAAGGTTATGCGTTCGCCGACCCGAAAGCCGATTATGCGACGTTCAGCGCCGGCTTCCCGTTCGAAGAAACCCCGGATCAGCAATCCACCATCGAGGCCGTGCGCGAAGACATGCTCGCACCAAAAC
>NZ_QAIU01000218.1:0-1102 GCF_003061205.1 Pseudomonas sp. HMWF006 | reverse complement strand
ATCGCAGACTCTGGCGCGACGTTTCCTTCAACGGTTCGGCACCTTCGCGCATCAGGGCGCGCAGGGCGGTCGGCGCCGTGTAGAAGATGTTGACCTTGTGCTTGTCGATCACTTGCCAGAAGCGCGAGCTGTTCGGGTAGCTCGGCACACCTTCGAATATCAGCGTGGTCGCGCCATTGGCCAGCGGGCCGTAAACGATGTAGCTGTGGCCGGTGAACCAGCCGACGTCAGCGGTGCACCAGAACACTTCGCCCTCGCGGTAGTCGAGCACGTACTTGAAGGTCATCGCTGCTTGCAGCAGGTAACCGCCGGTGGTGTGCAGCACGCCTTTGGGTTTGCCGGTGCTGCCCGAGGTGTAGAGGATGAACAGCGGATCTTCGGCGTCCATCGGCTCTGGCGGGCAGTCGTCGCTGACGTCACGCACGGCCTGGTGATACCAGAGGTCGCGGCCTTCGACCCAATCGACTTTGCCTTGCGTGCGCTCGACCACCACGACGGTGCTGACGTCGGGGCAATTTTGCAGGGCTTTGTCGACGTTCTGTTTCAATGACACGAACTTGCCGCCGCGCACGCCTTGATCGGCGGTGATCACCGTGCGGCAGTCGGCATCGAGAATGCGGTCACGTAATGAATCCGGGGAAAATCCACCGAACACCACCGAGTGGATGGCGCCGATCCGTGCGCACGCGAGCATGGCGTAGGCGGCTTCGGGGATCATCGGCATGTAGATGCACACCCGGTCGCCTTTCTTCACGCCACGACTTTTCAGCACGTTGGCCAGGCGGCAGACATGGTGGTGCAGTTTCTTGTAGGTGATTTGCGCCGATTCGGCCGGGTCGTCGCCTTCCCAGAGAATCGCGGTCTGCTCGCCGCGTCGGGCGAGGTGGCGGTCGATGCAGTTGTAACTGACATTCAGCTGGCCGCCGGCAAACCAGGACGCTTCGCCGGTTTTCAGGTCATAGCGCTGAACGGTCTGCCACGGCGTGCTCCAGTCGAGGAAGCGCGTGGCCTGTTCGGCCCAGAAGGTCGTGGGGTGTTCAATGGATTCGCGGTACAGACGCTTGTAGTCGTCCTGACTCAACTGTGCAGCCCGGCGGACGGC
>NZ_QAIU01000217.1:0-3902 GCF_003061205.1 Pseudomonas sp. HMWF006 | reverse complement strand
CCTTTCCCCCTCGCCCCCTTGGGGGAGAGGGCTGGGGTGAGGGGGTAAGCCCTTGATCTTAAACGCGATCGCGAGGAATCAGGCTCTGCAATTGCTGCGCAAGAAAGTTGGCGTCAAAGGCAAACGTGTCCGGGTCCTTCAGACCATTGGTCTTGCGCCACTGCCACTCGCCGTCCGGCAACCCGACCAGCGAAATGCTGCCATAGCGCGCTGCCGTCAGGCCCATCACCGCCAGGGAAATCTGTCCGGCGCTGCCCATCACATCGGGCACGAACTCCACCGGTTTGCCGGCAATCAGGATGCTCAGCTTTTCAGTCTTGAAGGTCGAGGTTTCCACCGGCGTGCTCGGCCCGAAAGCGACATACGCTTCGCGGTTCACCTCAAGCAGATGCGGGGCCTGTACCGGTTCCAGCCATTGCTGGATATTGCCGAACAGTTCGGTAATCCGCGCCGTCCACACCGCCGATTGGGATTCGAACAGTTGCTTCTTGTGCGCTTCGCTTTCGGCATAGTGGCGAAGCATTTCGCCCAGTTGTTGTACGTCGTTCATCGGTACATTCCTCTGAGAGAACCTGCAAGAGCCGATAGTGACAGATCGCAGCGCCGGCGTACGTTTAACCTCGCCAGCGGGCACCGTGACACTTTGCGAGAGGTTCGGCGGTACAGTTGTTTTGCACTGGCACAAGGCGCTGAACAAATGGACACTCTGCCGGCGCCCGACTTTTCGCAACGGGCATCATCAGAGGAAGTCCAATGCGTACCATCGGCCTGATCGGCGGCATGAGCTGGGAGTCCAGCGCCGAATACTATCGCCTCATCAATCAACAGGTCCGTGATCGTCTCGGCCCGTTGCGCTCGGCGAAAATGCTGATGTACAGCGTTGACTTCGGCCCTGTCGAACAGGCTCAGCACGCCGGGCGCTGGGACGATGCGGCGGCGATTCTGGTGGACGCCGCACGCCGCCTCGAAGCGGGCGGCGCCGAATGCGTGGTGCTGTGTACCAACACCATGCACAAGGTCGCCGAACAGATTCAGGCAGCGATCAACATTCCGTTTTTGCACATTGCCGAGCCGGCGGCGAGCGCTGCGCTGGAGATTGATGCACGCACGGTCGGGTTGCTCGGCACAGCCTTCACCATGGAACAGGACTTTCTCAAGCAGCGTCTGCTTGCCCGGGGTTTGACGGTATTGGTGCCGGACGAAGCCGAACGCAAGGATGTGCACCGGATCATCTACGAAGAATTGTGCGTGGGGGTGATCAGCGAGGCCTCGCGCCAGATTTACCGGCAAGTGATCGAGTCCCTGACTGCCCGTGGTGCCCAGGCGATCATCCTCGGCTGCACGGAAATCGGCCTGCTGATCAAACCCGAGCACAGCGCCCTGCCCCTGCTCGACACCACCGAACTGCATGCGCAGTCGGCAGTGGCGTTCGCACTGGGCGATTGAGTCAGGCGGTGGGACGCGTGCGCAGACGGGCCATGCTCAGGGTGTCGACCCATTGCCCGTCGCGCACCGCATAGTCGCGAAACAGGCCTTCGTCAACGAAGCCGAACTTGCGGTACAAACCAATGGCCGCTTCATTGTCGGCGTAGACCGTGAGCTCGACGCGGTGCAGGTTCATCCAGTTGTCGGCGACGTCCAGTGCCGCCGCCAGCAGCGTCGAACCGACACCCTTGCCCTGCCACGCCACGGCGACGCCCATGCCGATGCTGCCGGCGTGGCTGCGGCGAATCCGCGAGTAGCCTTCCAGGCCCAGATTGCCGATCACCTGCCCCTGATGCAGCGCCACCAGCTTCACCGCCCGCTCGTTGTCCGCCATTAGCCGTTGGCGCCAGACTTCCGTGGACTGGAACGGCATCTGCAACACCTGCCGGGTCACGGCCGGGTCGTTGTACAGCGCGGTAACGCCCTCGATGTGCGATTCGTTGAAGCGTTCGATTTTGATGGCGGGAGTGTGCTCGGGCATGGTGGATCCTTCCTGGATCGAATGTGTGGCCAATGACTCTAAACCGCCGATCACCTCATCTGCCAGCGGTAACCACTTGCAGGCTCACGCCTACAGGGCTTGGGGTCAGGGCTGGAACCATTCGTGGCGTTCGTCGAAGGTGTGGTGGATCAGTTCGACCAGTGCCTGCACTTCTTCCACTGTCTGGGTTTGCGCATTGACCGCCAGCCACGCCTGCAGCTGCATCGGTTCGTCAAACAAACCCGGCAACGCGACCAGCCCCCGGTCGAAGCGGCTCATGTACGCCGGGAGCAAACCGATGCAGGCGCTGCAGCGGATCATTTCCAGCATCAGCTCGTAGGACTGCATCTGCACCACGCCGGCCAGACGCTGTTCGACCAGTTGGTTCCATGGCTGGAAACTGCCGATCTGCCGGTCGTGCTGCCATTGCACCAGCATGAAATCGGCGAGGTCTTCGGCGCTGGCCGGGCGGGCAGTGACGCGTGAGTAACGTTTGGCGATGTGCGGCAGATAGTCCAGCCGTGCGAGGCGCTGCGGCTTGGAAATCGCAAAGGTCGGGCCCGGGTACGGTGTGTCGCCATGGGCCAGCCAGAGCACGATGTCGGCGCTGACGGCGCGCAGGGACAGTTCGCTGTCGAGGGCGATAATTTCCAGACGCACGCTGGCGTTGCGCCGCAGTAACGCGATCAGGTCGCGGCCGAGGATGTCATGCAGGATCGATTCGGCGACGGCCAGGCGAATCAGCGGTTGCTCGATCACCGGGAGTTTGCGTTCGTTGGCCAGTGCGACCAGTTTGGCCTGTAGCTGCTGGCCTTCGCGGGTGAGACTCAGGGCGCTGCCCTGAAAGCTGAACAGCGTGTGCTGCAATTCCTGTTCAAGCTGTGCCAGCTGTTTGCGCAGCAAGGTCGAGCGCACATTGAGGCTGCGCGCAGCCTGCATGAAGCAGCCGCAGCGGGCGCTGACCAGAAAGTAACGGGCGACCTCTGCAGGGATGGTCGCGGCCTGCGCCAGCCAGGGTTCACTGGCCTCCTGCGCCCAACGGTAGTCGGCGCTGCCCTGTCGTCCTGCGGGTTCGGTGAATGACATCGATGACTCCCTGTCGATCTTTGTATTTAGGCATTACGCAGATCCCCTATAGGAGTGAGCCTGCTCGCGATAGCATCGGCACACCTGACATCTCTTTGCCTGACACACCGCTATCGCGAGCAGGCTCACTCCTACAGGGGTTGTGGTGTACGGGTTTTCTAGGGCTTGGTTTCGAGGACCTTGTTCAGTTCGGCACCGTCGATGCTCAGCGTTGCCGTGTTGAGCATCCCGTCCAGATATGCCTGGGCGATCTGCTCCTGACGCTGGGCACGCAAGGCCTGAGTCAGTTGATCGCGCAGTTCGTCCAGTGTCGCGGTACGCGCCGGTTGTTGTTCAGTGAGTTTGATCACATGGAACCCGGCCGCACTTTGCACCGGGTCGGACACCGCGCCGACTTTCAGCCGGGCGACGGCACCGCGAACTTCCGGCACCAGTTGCTGCAACGGTTGCAGCCCCGTGTCGCCGCCACGTTCAGCGCTGGCGCGATCCTGCGAATACTGAGTCGCCAGCGCGGCAAATTCCCCCGGTGACGCCTGAGCCTTTTTACTCAGTTCGGCAGCCTGTTTGCGCACGCTCTCCAGGTTCTGCGGGTCATTCACCCCGAGGAAAAGCTGACTGACCCGATACAGCGGCGGGGTCTGCCAGTTCGCCTTGCCGGCGTCATAGGCTTGCTGCAACTCGGCCGCACTCGGGTAGTCCGCCGGCACTTCGCTGACTGAACGCAAGTAGTCACGAAAGACAATCTGCTCGGTCGCCGCACGGGTCTGTCGTGCCACCTCCGGACGCTGCGCCCACCCCTGGGCATCGGCCTGTTCGAGGACGGCTTTTTCCGCCAGACGCGTACGAATCC
>NZ_QAIU01000216.1:3654-5564 GCF_003061205.1 Pseudomonas sp. HMWF006 | reverse complement strand
GTGCGCGACAGGTACAACGGCTTCACGCCGAGACGGTCGCGAGCGATGAACAGGCGCTGGGCGTCGCGCTCCCAGATGGCGAAGGCAAACATACCGTTGAGTTTCGGCAGCATTGCTTCGCCCCAGGCGTGGTAACCCTTGAGCAGCACCTCGGTGTCGCCACCGGAATAGAACGCGTAACCGAGCGCTTCGAGTTCGGCGCGCAGTTCCGGGAAGTTGTAGATCGCGCCGTTGAAGGCCAGGGACAAGCCCAGTTGACTGTCGATCATCGGCTGCGCCGAGCCGTCCGACAGGTCCATGATTTTCAGGCGACGGTGGCCCAGGGCAATCGGCCCTTGAGCATGGAAGCCCCACGCGTCGGGGCCGCGAGGCGCCAGGTGATGGGTGATTCGCTCGATGGCTGCAAGGTCTGCAGGGTGTTGATCAAAACGTAACTCGCCAGCTAATCCGCACATAAAATCCTTACCGGTTTTTCCGTTGGGGAGGGTGATTCTCAGTCAGGCCAAAATGGCCGTTACTCAGAAACTGACCCGGTGCAGTTGTGGGAGTTTTAGAACGATGAGTTATAAGGGGCGGCGACTGACCGGCGGCCAGTCGCTCTTTTTCATTTGCCGCGAATCAACGTGCGCAAGGCAAAACGGTTGGGATGGCAGGCTTCGGCGACGCTTCTGGGCAGGGGCAGCGGCTCGTTGTCCAGCCACGCCGCCAGCAGTTCGCCGGACAGCGGTGCGGTGATCAGCCCGCGTGAGCCGTGGCCGCTGTTGACATACAAGCCGTCGAGCCACGGGCAGGCAATGTCCGGCACTTGTCGCGCATCCTTGCTTAACGCCGCGTAGACCTGAGCGAAGGCTTCGCGGTCGGCCAGCGGACCGACAATCGGCAGATAATCGGGGCTGGTGCAGCGAAAGGCGGCGCGGCCCTCCAGCGTTTCTGCAGGCAGGTCATTGATGTGCAGACGCGCCACCAGATCGCCGGAGATCTCCTCAAGCATTGCCAGATTGCCCAGGTGTTCGGCGGTTGTCGGTGTCAGGTCATCGCTGGTGAAATCGAAACTGGCGCCCAGTGTGTGTTCGCCCA
The DNA here is from genome assembly GCF_003061205.1 of Pseudomonas sp. HMWF006. Lineage (NCBI taxonomy): Bacteria > Pseudomonadati > Pseudomonadota > Gammaproteobacteria > Pseudomonadales > Pseudomonadaceae > Pseudomonas > Pseudomonas sp. HMWF006. The sequence continues at coordinate 4,487 of NZ_QAIU01000216.1, read as the reverse complement.
GGCGTGCCGGGGCGACATAACCTTCGGCGCAGACCACGGTGCGTAGCGTCTGGCTTTCCGCGGTTTGCGGCAGGCGCGTGATCTGCCCGCGAATGCGTTTGAGCGGCAGCTCGGCACTGTGTGCAAAGCGTTTGATTTCCGCAGCGCCGGCCAATACCACCACCGGTGCGCTGGCGAGCACACGGTCGCCGGCGAGGGCTTGCCACTGACCCTCGACCTTGCGCAGTTCCAGCGCCTCGTGATGCTTGAGCAATTCGATGTTCGGTTGCGCGGCCTGTGCCTGGCACAGCGCGGGCGGATGCACCCAGCCGCCTTCGGGGTAATACAAGCCGCCGTGGCTCAGTCCGACCCCGGCCTGAATCTCGGCCTGCGGCTGGTCGAGCCAGTGCACCAGATCTTCCGGGAACGCCGCCGCCAGTTGTGCATGGCGCTCGGCTTCCTTTGTATTGAATGCCAATTGCAGCACGCCGCAATCGTCCCAATCCGAGCCGCGTTGCAGGGTTTCCAGCAGGCGGCGGGTGTAGCCGAACCCGCTGACGATCAGTTGCGACAACGCGGTGCCGTGGGCCGACAGCTTCAGGTACAGCACGCCCTGTGGATTGCCCGATGCTTCCTGCGCCACGTCGGCATGCCGTTCCAGCAGGCTGACCTGCCAGCCCCGCGCCGCGAGACTGGCGGCGCTGGCGCACCCGGCCAGCCCGGCGCCGATCACCAATGCGCGGCGCTCACCGGTCAGCGGGGCAGGGCGGGCGAACCACGGTTTGTCTGGCGCGGGTGGCGCAACGTCCTGCGGCCAGCCGACAAATTCACCGCGCAGGATTTCCCACTTGTGG
>NZ_QAIU01000216.1:0-3644 GCF_003061205.1 Pseudomonas sp. HMWF006 | reverse complement strand
GGTAAAGGTGCTGATAGTCGAGCCGGGCGCGGCCAGGCGGGCCAGTTCTACGAACAGTTCGGCGGTCCACATGTCCGGGTTTTTCGCCGGGGCGAAGCCGTCGAGAAACCACGCGTCGATCTGCGCATCGAGCTGCGGCAATTGCTCCAGCGCATCGCCGATCAACAGCGTCAGCGTGACCCGGCCATTGCCCAGAATGAGCCGCTGAAAACCCTGATGGATCGCCACGTAATGGGTCAGCAACTGATCGGCCAGCGACTTCAGCTGCGGCCACAAGGCCAAGGCCCGCTGCAAGTCCGCAGGGCTCAGCGGATACTTTTCGACGCTGACGAAATGCAGGCGCGCCCCGGCCACCGCATGTTGCTCGAACAGCTGCCAGGCGCAGAGAAAATTCAGCCCGGTGCCGAATCCGGTTTCGCCGATCACCAGTCGCCCGTGCGCTGGCAACGCGGCAAAACGTTCGGCCAGACGGTTCTGTTCGAGGAATACATAACGGGTTTCTTCCAGACCTGACTGATCGGAAAAATACACGTCATCGAACACCCGCGAACGCGGGCGTCCCTGGTCATCCCAGTCGAGCTGGGCGTGGGGCAATACGGGTTTCATGGCAGGCTCGGCAATCACAAGGCGGCCATTCTAGCCGATCGGGCGCTGGGTGCTTGATCCATGGCAAGGGGGCCCAGGGTCGAATGCAGGATCATCACCGGCTTTTGTGGCGAAGGCGCTTGCTCCCGCCGGGGTGCACAGCAGCCCCAAAACCGGTGAACGCGATGTGTCTGGAGGACCGTGGTTGCAGGTCTTGCGACCGCTGCGCAGCCAAGCGCGAGCAAGGGCCCTCGCCACCGTTATTCATTCATTTAACTCACCTTGGCGGAGGAATTTCTCCGCCATCGCCGTGCCCAATCCGCTAGTCTTGCTGCATTCTGGAAGGAGCCGTCCCATGTTTGAATCCGCTGAAATCGGTCACGCCATCGACAAAGAAACGTACGACGAGGCGGTGCCTGCGCTGCGTGAAGCTTTGCTGGAAGCGCAGTTCGAGTTGCAGCAGCAGAAACGCTTCCCGGTGATCATTTTGATCAACGGCATTGAAGGGGCCGGCAAGGGCGAGACCGTCAAGTTGCTCAACGAGTGGATGGACCCGCGTCTGATCGAGGTACGCACCTTCGATCAGCAGACCGATGAAGAGCTGGCGCGGCCACCGGCCTGGCGTTACTGGCGGATGCTCCCGGCGAAGGGGCGGATGGGGGTGTTCTTCGGCAACTGGTACAGCCAGATGCTTCAGGGGCGGGTTCACGGTCTGTTCAAGGATCCGCGCCTGGATCAGGCGATCAACGCCGCCGAGCGTCTGGAAAAGATGCTCTGCGACGAAGGCGCGCTGATCTTCAAGTTCTGGTTTCACTTGTCGAAGAAGCAGATGAAGGCGCGGCTCAAAGCCCTGGCCGATGACCCGCTGCACAGCTGGCGCATCAGCCCGCTGGACTGGCAGCAATCGCAGACCTACGACAAGTTCGTCAAATACGGCGAGCGCGTGTTGCGCCGTACCAGCCGCGACTACGCGCCGTGGCACATCATCGAAGGCATGGACGCCAATTACCGCAGTCTGGCGGTCGGCAAGATTCTGCTCGAAGGTCTGCAAAATGCGCTCAGGCGTCAGCAGGTGCACACCGAAGAAGTCAACGCGGCACCGCTGGGTACGGCTGTCGATCAACTGAACCTGCTCGACAGCCTCGACCTCAACCAGCAGTTGGAAAAGAAAGACTACGAAGAACAACTGATCACCGAGCAGGCCCGGTTGTCCGGGCTGATGCGCGACAAACGCATGCGCCGCCACGCTCTGGTGGCGGTATTCGAAGGCAACGATGCGGCGGGCAAGGGCGGGGCGATCCGGCGGGTGGCGGCGGCGCTCGATCCGCGTCAGTACAGCATCGTGCCGATCGCCGCGCCGACTGAAGAGGAACGTGCACAACCGTACTTGTGGCAGTTCTGGCGGCACCTGCCGGCGCGGGGCAAGTTCACCGTGTTCGACCGCTCCTGGTATGGCCGGGTGTTGGTGGAGCGGGTCGAGGGCTTTTGCAGCCCGGCCGACTGGCTGCGCGCCTACAGCGAGATCAATGACTTCGAAGAACAGATCGCCGACGCTGGGGTCATCGTCGTCAAGTTCTGGCTGGCGATCGACAAGGACACGCAGATGGAGCGCTTTCAGGCGCGGGAGCAGATTCCGTTCAAGCGCTTCAAGATCACCGAAGACGACTGGCGCAACCGCGACAAGTGGGACGCCTACCGCGCTGCCGTGGGCGATATGGTCGACCGTACCAGCACCGAAATATCGCCGTGGACGCTGGTCGAGGCCAATGACAAGCGCTGGGCACGGGTCAAGGTGCTGCGCACCATCAACCGTGCGCTGGAAGAGGCGTTCGAGAAGTCCGACAAACGCACGAAAAAGCACAAGGACTGAACCGATGGGCACGCATACGCGGGGTGAATGATTGTCGCGGTCGGCGATGAGGTGGACTTATGCTCGGTCCACTCTCAACCGACAACAACAATGAGGTATGCCATGCGTGAAGTGGTGATCGTCGACAGCGTGCGGACCGGCCTGGCCAAGTCCTTTCGCGGCAAGTTCAACCAGACCCGCCCCGATGACATGGCGGCCCATTGCGTCAACGCGCTGCTGACACGCAATGACATCGACCCGGCCAGCGTCGAGGACTGCATCGTCGGCGCCGGTTCCAATGAAGGTGCGCAGGGCTACAACATCGGCCGCAACGTGGCGGTGCTCTCGCGTCTGGGCACCCACGTGGCCGGCATGACCCTCAATCGTTTTTGTTCCTCGGGTTTGCAGGCGATCGCCATTGCCGCCAACCAGATTGCCTCGGGTTGCAGCGATATCATCGTCGCCGGCGGCGTCGAGTCGATCAGCCTGACCCTGAAAAGCGTCAACACTGATCACCTGATCAACCCGCTGCTTCAACAGCAGGCGCCGGGTATCTATTACACGATGGGCCAGACGGCCGAAGTGGTGGCGCGCCGTTATGGCGTGAGCCGCGAGGACCAGGATCGCTATTCACTGCAAAGTCAGATTCGCACGGCACAGGCGCAGGCTGCGGGGTTATTCGATGACGAAATCGTACCGATGGCCGTGAAGTATCGGGTCGAGGACAAAACCAGCGGTGAAGTGCAGGTACTCGACGGTGTCGTCGAGCGCGATGACTGCAACCGCCCTGACACCACTTATGAAAGTCTGGCGGGGCTCAAGCCGGTGTTTGCCGAGGACGGTTCGGTGACCGCGGGGAACTCCTCGCAACTGTCCGACGGGGCCTCGATGACGCTGGTGATGAGCCTGGAAAAAGCCCTGCAACTGGGGCTGAAGCCGAAAGCGTTTTTCCGCGGCTTCACCGTCGCCGGCTGCGAGCCTGACGAGATGGGCATCGGCCCGGTGTTTTCGGTGCCGAAATTGCTCAAGGCCAAGGGCTTGCAGGTGGCGGACATTGATTTGTGGGAGCTGAACGAGGCGTTCGCGTCGCAGTGCCTGTACAGCCGCGATCGGCTGGAGATTGATAACGAGAAGTACAACGTCAATGGCGGCTCGATTTCCATCGGCCACCCGTTCGGCATGACCGGGTCGCGGCAGGTCGGGCATCTGG
>NZ_QAIU01000023.1:0-3340 GCF_003061205.1 Pseudomonas sp. HMWF006 | reverse complement strand
GTGCAATGGCTGGGCACGGTTTCTGATTCGCCATGACCGGCTGCGCCGCGTGCGCCTGGCGGCGGTGCAGTCGCCCGAGGGGCAGGCGCTGCTGGCGTGGGCGGGGTTACCGATGGATCAGTTCGACACCATGGCGGTGATCCGTGATCGCCACGTCTGGGAACGCTCCGATGCGTTCCTCGAAGTCATTGGCCAATTGCCCACCCGCTGGCAGCCGCTCCAACTGCTGCGAGTGTTGCCGCGCGGACTGCGCGACTGGGGCTATGACCGTATCGCGCTGAATCGTTATCGGCTGTTCGGTCAATACGCCACCTGCCTGCTGCCGAGTGCGGATCACGAACAGCGCTTTTTGAAGATGACGCCACCTACGCCAGAACGCTGAGCAACTGCACCGGCGTCATCTTGGTCACCATCATCAGCACGATCACGAACATCCCGGCAAAACCCATCACGCCCATCCAGAACCACTGCCGGTACACGCGGCGATAGTCATCACTCAAGCCCTGCCCGGTCGCGTCGGCAGTCGATGCCATGATCTCAAGCCGCTTTTGCAGCAGCAGCACCGGCAGCCACAGTGACCCCACACAAAAGAAGATGATCAGCGACGTCAGCAGCCACTCGGTGGTCATGGGCAACCCCGAAACCCTCATCAGCAGATAGCCGCTGATGATCTGCACAAACCCCGCCGGCGTGGTGATCCAGGCATCGAAGCGCACGACCATCCGCGCCACGTTGGCGATCACTTGCGGATTGGCCGTACGGCTCGCGGCGATCAGATAGAGGTAGGAACCCATGCCGAAGCCGAACAGGAACACCGCTGCAATCACGTGCAGGTATTTCAGACCCAGATAGAGCATGCTCAGCGCTGCCCGGCGCAGAAATGCACGGACAGGCTCAGGTTGTCCGGGTCGTTGATGGCGGCCATGTATTCCTTGACACTGATTTCGCCCACGCACGGCCGGGCACCGGGCTGTGGCGTGTAACCCTGAGCCATCTTCGCGGCCAGCGCCACGGCGGCGCAGCTGGGGATTTCCGGGCCTTTGTCGTTGAGCGCGGTCAGTTGCGCAGTCATGCTCAGTGGCTGGCCATCAACGCCGAGGCCTTGCACGTCGATGTACATCGCGCTTTTACCATCGCCGAAGCGTTCGAAGCGGGTGCCCAACCGATGCAGTCTCGCCGCCCACATCCCTGAGTCGCGAACCAGGCCGATTTTCAGCGCCTGCGCCAGCAGCGCATTGGCGATGCCGCCGAGCTTGAGTCCGGCGCCGGCCTGAAAACGCAGGGTGTGTGCGCCATAGCGGCTGGCGAAAATATCCATGTCCGGCACATCGACATTGGCCAGCAGGCGCCGTCCCAGCTGCGGCATTTTGCGCAGGGTCAGATCCTGCCATCCCGGCACTTCATGGACTTCGCCGTTGCGCAGCTGCCTGATCGGTTTACCCGCGTACGCCAGCACACCCTCGACCGTCGACAGGCCGGGCATTTTCGCCGAAGAAGAAATGCCATGTTCGATCGAGTCGATGCGCGAAAAGCGCTGGCGCTGCTCGTCGATGATCGCCGAAGACAGCGTCGGCACCGAACTGCAGCCGCTGAGAATCGCCACACCGGCTTCCTTAGCGCGGGCGTCGAGCACGTCAATGCCGTTGACGAAGGTACGGCAGTCGGCCAGGTCGCAGTAGTTCACGCCAGCGGCAATGCAACTTTGCGCCACGGCATACGACTGTCCCTGAAACGGGCCGCCGGTGTGCACCACCAGTTGAATGTTCAGCGCAGTCAATGCGGCCTGGAATTCGCTGCCCATCGCATCGCCGCACCAGCCTTCGCAGGCTGTGTGCGCCCGACTGTTCAGCTCATCGACCTTGCGCTGCAACTTGCGCGGATCGCGGCCCGAGAGCAGCAACGCCACATCGGGCATCAGCGCCAGATGCCTGCACACGATACTGCCGAAATTTCCGTAGCCCCCGACCACCATCACCCTGAACGGCATGCAATTCTTCCCTAATCGTTTCGCGTGCAAAGTGCGAAGGATATAGGGCCCGGCGTCGGCAAGCCATGCCGGTTACCTGGAGCCTGCGCTGCTTCAATGGCCAACGGGCGCTACAAGGATGCCAAAGGGAACAGCGCGATCAGCTCGAGACTTGCTCAAGAAAGATCAGTTGCAACGGTTCTTCCAGCAGGTCGTCCGCCGTGGCGGCAAAGCGCTGGAAGTAAGGCATCGCAAAATGCGCATCCAGCGCCGCCTGATGCATGAAGGCCTCGCGCATGTAGAACGTGCCGCGCTGGTCGCGCAGTTCAAACAACACATAGTCGAGGTTGCCCGGTTCCGCGCGGGTCGGCTCGACCAGTGCCAGCAGCCCCTCTTTCAGCGCCTGCTCCTGGCCAGGCCGGGCCTTGAGCACGGCGATCGACACCAGCATTTCAGTGGACGTGGTCATCATTATTTCTCCAGATTCAAGGCTGAGTGATCAGCGAGTCGGTGCCGGCGCCGCGTCGATTTTCAGACGCATCAGGCTATAGGGTTTTTGCCGTTGATCCTGCCCGCCACGGAAGCCGGCCTGGCGGTGCAACTGGTTGGCGATGAAATACAGATAGCCGTCGGGACCGATCGACAGGGTGTCGGGCCAAAGCAGGCGCGGGTCGTGGACAAGGGTTTGCCACTGGCCGTCCGGCAGGCGTTTGCGGATCGCGTTGTGTTCGTAGTCACCGGCATAGACCGCCCCGGCGGCATCGGCTTCCATGCCATCGGACGCGCCCTTCTCGCCCAGGTCCTGCACGGCAGCGGCCAGTTGCTGTTCGCTGACGCTGGTGTCACGCAACAGCGCGGTGGCAACCGAGTACAGATGGCGGCTGGACAGCGGCGTGAAGTACAGGGTCTTGCCGTCCGCCGACAGCGCAATGCCGTCCGACGCCACGCCCAACGGTGTGCGCTTGCCGTCCGCGCCCGCGACGGTCAGCGGCAGACCTTCGACCATCGGCACGAAATCCGGGTCGACCGATGTTGCCGGCACTCCGCTCAACCGGCGCTGGGCGCGGCCAGTGGCGATGTCCATGACGATGATTGCACCTGGGCCACGCAGCGACGAGTCGGTGACGTACACCGTGCCTTCGGCCCCGGTGCGGAAGTCGAAGCGCATGTCGTTGACGTAGGTGCTCGGCAACATGACGTTGTCCGGAAACACCAGGCGTTTGACGATGCGGTTGTTGGCCAGATCCACCGCCAGCAGTTTCGCGCCTCTGGCTTTCGGTTCGGCAAACCCTGGCGCGGCGGTGTCAAGCAGCCAGACCCGGCCCTGACCGTCGGCGACCACGCTTTGCACGCTGATCAAGCCATCGCTCGGGT
>NZ_QAIU01000215.1:452-7664 GCF_003061205.1 Pseudomonas sp. HMWF006 | reverse complement strand
GTGCAGGTAAGCGCTGCGGATGCCCTGACGACCGTTGTAGCCTTCGGCGAGCATCGCCAGCAGGGCCTGATAGTGTTTTTCGTCGACCTGGCGATACGGCGAGGCCTTGCGGAACATCGCCAGCAGGGCGTCCTCCGGCCATTCCTGGCAACTGACTTCGGCGATGATCTGCTGGGCCAGCACGTCCAGCGGCGCTTCGGGGATGTGCAGTGTGTCGAGTTCACCGCGCCGCACGCAGTCGAGCAGGGCGGCACATTCGATCAGATCGTCGCGGGTGGTGGCGAACAAGCGACCTTTGGGCGTGCCGCCGACCTGGTGCCCGGAACGACCGACCCGTTGCAAAAAACCGGCAATCGAACGCGGCGAGGCGATCTGACAGACCAGATCGACCTCGCCGATATCAATGCCCAGTTCCAGCGACGCGGTAGCAATCAGCACTTGCAGTTCGCCGCGCTTGAGCCGCTGTTCGGCGTCGAGGCGGAACTCCTTGGCCAGGCTGCCGTGGTGCGCCGCCACGGCCTGTTTGCCGAGGCGTTCGCTGAGATGCCGGCTCAAGCGTTCGGCCAGGCGCCGGGTGTTGACGAAAATCAGTGTGGTGCGGTGTTCGCGGGCGAGTTCGGCGAGGCGATCGTAGACCAGTTCCCAGACATCGTTGGCCATCACCGCCGACAACGGCACCGGCGGCACTTCGATGTCCAGGTCCCGCGGACGGGCGTGGCCGATGTCGATAATCTCGCAGGAGCGCTCATGACCGACCAGAAATTGCGCCACGGCCTCGACCGGTTTCTGCGTGGCGGACAGGCCGATGCGGGTCAATGGTTCGGCGCACAGCGCCTGCAGGCGTTCAAGGCTCAGGGACAGATGGCTGCCGCGCTTGCCCGCGGCCATGGCGTGGATCTCATCGACAATCACCGTGCGTGTGGTGCCGAGCATTTTGCGCCCGGACTCGGAGCCGAGCAGCACGTACAGCGATTCCGGGGTGGTCACCAGAATGTGCGGCGCGTGCTTGCGCATGGCGGCGCGTTCTTTTTGCGGGGTGTCACCGGTGCGCACGGCGGTGGTGATTTCCAGCTCCGGCAGGCCCAGTTGGCGCAATTGCCCGGTAATCCCGGCCAATGGATTTTGCAGGTTGATGCGGATGTCGTTGGACAGCGCTTTTAATGGCGAGACATACACCACCAGGGTTTCGTCGGGCAGGCCGTCGGGGTTTTCCAGGCCACGGTGGACGAGGTCGTCGAGCACGGCGAGGAACGCGGTGAGGGTCTTGCCGGAGCCGGTGGGCGCGGCGATCAGGGTCGACCGGCGCTGACGGATCAACGGCCAAGCGCGGGCCTGGGCGGCGGTGACCGTCGGGAAAGTCTTGCTGAACCAGGCGCTGACGGCGGGGTGAAAGCCTGCCAGGGCCACGTCCTTGGAGATGGGCAGATTCATGCTTAAGTTATGCGGGCGGCAACTGCAAGATGCAAGTACCGCCGGGATCTGCGCGGATCTTCAGGGCCTCAGGGATCGCGGCGCACACCCAGACTGTGGGAGCTGCCTGCCGGCGATGAGGCCAGTGGCCATGGCACAAATCCCGGCGATCTACACTTTACGGATGACGGTTGCGCACTAAACCCGCAAAATGCAACGATTCCGGCAATTATCGACGACGGTTCCACAAGTCCCGTCGCTAAAGCCATCGTTCCAATCAGACTGGGCCTGCTGACTCTATGCGAATGCGCCTTATGTTACTGGGCGGCGGAAATGCCCTTGGGCAGGCGCTGATTCGCCTCGGTGCGGAGGAAGACATCGGTTTCCTCGCCCCCCGCCCGCCAGAAGACGGCTGGGATGCCGCGAGCCTGACACAACTGCTCGACGACACCCGTCCCGATGCATTGATCAATCTCGCCTACTATTTCGACTGGTTCCAGGCCGAAACCGTCAGCGAAAGCCGTATGGCCGGGCAGGAACGCGCCATCGAGCGGCTGGCCGAACTGTGCCAGCACCACAACATCATCCTTGTGCAGCCGTCCAGTTATCGGGTGTTCGACGGTTCGCGCGCCACCGCATACAGCGAAAAGGATGAACCGGTGCCGCTGGGGCTGCGCGGTCAGGCCTTGTGGCGGATCGAACAAAGTGTGCGCGCCACGTGCCCGCAACACGTTTTGCTACGATTTGGCTGGTTGCTCGATGACAGCCCCGACGGCACTCTCGGGCGCTTCCTTGCTCGCGCCGAACAGCCGGAAGAACTGTTGCTGGCCGACGATCGTCGGGGTAATCCGACACCGGTGGATGACGCTGCGCGGGTGATCATTTCCGTGCTCAAGCAACTCGATTGCGCGGCGCCGCTGTGGGGTACTTATCACTACGCCGGCCATGAAGCGACCACACCGCTGGCGCTGGGCCAGGCAATTCTGACCGAAGCACGCAGCCTGCATGCCCTGGCCATCGAAGCGCCGACCGCCCAGGCCCACGCCGCGCGTCCGGATGCCGCCGAGGAGCCGCAACACGCGGTGCTCGCCTGCAAAAAAATTCTGCACACCTTCGGGATCAAGCCGCGCGCCTGGCGCGCCGCGCTCCCGGCCTTACTGGATAGGTTTTACCGTCATGGCTGAAGGGACTGTTTTAATCACGGGTGGAGCCGGGTTCATCGGCTCGCACCTGACCGACGCCTTGCTCGCCCACGGGTATTCGGTACGAGTGCTCGACGACCTGTCGACCGGCAAGCGCAGCAATCTGCCGCTGGATAACCCCAGGGTTGAACTGATTGTCGGCGACGTGGCCGATGCGGCGCTGGTCGCCCGGGCGATGCAAGGTTGCAGTGCCGTGGCCCACCTGGCGGCCGTGGCCTCGGTGCAGGCATCGGTGGATGATCCGGTGAAGACGCATCAGAGCAACTTCATCGGCACCCTGAACGTATGCGAAGCCATGCGCCTGGCCGGGGTCAAACGCGTGCTGTACGCCTCCAGTGCAGCGGTATACGGCAACAACGGCGAGGGCGAGTCGATCAATGAAGACACGCCCAAAGCCCCGCTGACGCCGTACGCCTCCGACAAACTGGCGGGCGAACATTATTTCGATTTCTATCGTCGCCAGCATGGTCTGGAGCCGGTGGTGTTCCGCTTCTTCAACATCTTCGGCCCGCGTCAGGACCCGTCCTCACCGTACTCCGGGGTCATCAGCATTTTCAGCGAACGTGCGCAGAAAGGCCTGCCCATCACCGTGTTTGGCGATGGCGAGCAGACGCGCGATTTTCTTTATGTCGAAGACCTGGTCGAGCTGCTGGTACAGGCGATCGAAAAGCCTGAAGTGGCAGTCGGTGCGGTCAACGTCGGCTGGAATCAGTCGATGAGCCTCAAGCAAATGCTTGACGCCCTGCAGGCGGTGGTTGGGGAACTGCCGCCGATCAGCTACGGCCCGGCGCGCTCCGGTGATATCCGCCACTCGCGAGCGAACAATGCTCGCTTGCTGGAGCGCTTCAAGATGCCGCAGCAGACGCCGATGAGCGTGGGGTTGGCACGGTTGCTCGGTCGCTCCTGAAAAGAGCCTCTCACCCTAACCCTCTCCCTCGGGAGAGGTCTGGGGTGAGGGGGAGATCCAGCTCACGCCAGAGGTTTCCAGCGGACATGAAAAAGGCGCCCTTTGACAGGCGCCTTTTTCACGGCCGGAATAATCTCGCTATCCCTGTGGCAAGGGGATGTTGTCCCCCGATCAACTGCGTGCGGTCGCCGTCAGTTCAATGCCTGCTCACCACCAAGCCTCATTCACCACCACGTGAACGTTCGATAACTCGACTTAGAACTTATAGCCCAAACCCACCATGTAGATGAATGGATCGACATCCACGTTCACCCGTGCGCGTGTGCCCGGCGCCACCGCGTTGTTCTCGACGGTGGCACGGGTGTCGATGTCGATGTAACGCACTTGGGCGTTGAGCATGATGTTGTCGGTCAGCATGTAGTCGGCGCCGACCTGCCAGGCCAGACCCCAGGAGTTTTTCGCCTTGAAGTTGCTGAAGCCATTGGCGCTGGCTTCGCTGCCGACGTGCTCGTCATAGATCCAGGTGTAGTTGATGCCGCCGCCGACATAGGGCTGGAACGGCGACTTCGAATCCAGCGGGTAGTAGACAACGCTGAGGGTCGGCGGCAAGTGTTTCAGGGTGCCGAGTTTGCCGTTGGCCGCAGGCAATGCAGTGCCTTTGAGCTTCACGTCATGTTCAAACGGAGTGGCCGCCAGCAACTCGAGACCGACGTGGTCGGTGAGCATGTAGGCGAAGTTCAGGCCCAGTTGGGTGTCGCTGCTCATGGTCGCCTTGCCGCCCAGATTGGTGCCGCTCAACGGACCCTGATCGACCTTGACGCTGGAGCTGTCGGCCTTCGGGTTGACGGTGATCGCACCGGCGCGGATGAGGATGTCGCCGGCTTCGTGGGCGTGGGCGAGCGGGGCTGCGAGCGCGAGGGCAAACAGCGAGGCGCTGAGCAAGGACTTGTTCATGGGAGCTCCAAAAGGACGTTAAAAATGTCTGATGTCCTATGGTATGAAGCCAACTGATACGGTCTTTTGACTCAGCTCAATGAAACAGTGAAGGGGCGGGTTTTTGCGGAACCTTTGACGGCTCATTCGCGAGCAAGCTTGCTCCCACACTGATCGAGTCGACCACAAAATTTATGGTCACCATCGAAACCTGTGGGAGCGAGCTTGCTCGCGAAGGGGTCATTGCAACAGCACAAAACTACCGGGAATTACTCCGGCAGTTCATACACATAAATCTTGTCGGCATCCATCTGATACCCGGCATCCGCCAGTTCACTGCTCGAGGCCTTGACCTGCAACGGTCCCTCGACCCAATACGGCTGATACAGCTCATCGAGCTTCACGCCCAACTCGCTTTTCACATGCACAATCTGGTTCGACGGCGGTGGCGGCACATGGATGCAGGCGCCGAAATACGGCACCAGCAAAAAGTCCGTGGTGCGTCCTTCTTCATTGACTTCCAGTGGCACGATATAACCCGGCAAACGAATGTTCTGCCCGTCGAGTGCCTGCACCACCGGCGCATTCGGCATGTCCTGCTTCGCTGCTGGCGCAGACTCGGCGGACAGCGCATCACTCATCTTCGACAGGTCGTGCAGAGGCGTCATGTTCGGCACTTCCGGCGCGGCGTCCGGCGGAATCATCTCCGACCAGGTCAGGTCTTTCGGCGCCGCTGCCCACACGGGCAGGGCAACCAGCAACAGCAGCGCAAGCACGGCGCGGGGCATGGTAAACATCCTCATAAACGGATCGACAGGCCATCAGCCAGGGATTGGCGATAGGCGCGCCAGGCCGGCACGCTGCCCATCAGCAGCGCAGCCGCCAGAATGCCACCGAGCAGCGTCCATTCATACTCGCTCGGCCACGCCAGCGGCAGATACAGTCCGTAATTGGCCTGCACATAACCCTGTGCCGCAGCGATGCCGATGTATAGCAGCGCGAGTCCGGCGATTACCCCGGTCAGCGCCAGGGCGAAGGCTTCCAGCACCAGCAGGCTTGCGATGTGCCACGGTCGTGCACCGACCGAGCGCAGAATCGCCATCTCCCGGCGACGTTCGTTGAGGCTGGTGAGAATCGCCGTGAGCATGCCGATCAACCCGGTCAGCACGACGAACAACGAGACCACGAACAGCGCTTTTTCAGCGGTGCTCATCAGGCTCCACAACTCCTGCAAGGCCACGCCCGGGAGGATCGCCAGCATCGGCTCGCCACGGTATTCGTTGATCTCGCGTTGCAGGGCGAAGGTGGAAATCTTGCTATTGAGGCCGAGCATGAACGCAGTGATCGCCTGTGGCGTCAGGTCCATGTTGCGCGCCTGATCCGCCGTGATGCGCCCGTCGCCGCGCGCCGGCACACCGTTGTGCCAGTCGATGTGAATCGCCTCCATACCGCCGAGGCTGATGTGCAGTGTGCGATCGACCGGGGTGCCGGTGCGCTTGAGAATGCCGACCACGGTGAATGGTTTATCGTCGTGCTTGACCAGGCTGATTGCCGCCACGCCGTGGGCCAGCACCAGTTTGTCGCCGAGCTTGTAATGCAACGCTTCGGCGACTTCGGCACCGAGCACCACTTCAAAGGGATCAGTCGCAAATGCACGACCGTCGGCCAGGGCCAGGTGCTGCTGGCGGCCGTACTGGTAATGCTCGAAATACGCTTCGGTGGTGCCCATCACCCGATAACCGCGATGCGAGTCGCCGAGGGACATCGGGATCGCCCATTTCACTTTCGGGTTGCTGGCGAAGTGTTCGAAGCTGTCCCAGCGGATATTGTTGGTCGCGTTGCCGATGCGGAACACCGAGTACAGCAGCAGGTTCACCGAGCCGGAGCGGGCGCCGACGATCAGATCGGTGCCGCTGATGGTGCTGGCGAAACTGGCTTTGGCTTCAGTGCGCACGCGCTCGACGGCGAGCAACAGGCACACCGACAGGGCAATAGCGAACGCGGTGAGCAGGGCGGTGAAGCGGCGGTTGGCCAGGCTGGCCATCGCCAGACGAAACAGATACATCTCAGACCTCGGCAGACGTGGCGGCGCGATTGAGCTCGGCCAGGGACAGGTGACGGTCGAACAGCGGCGCCAGGCTCTGGTCGTGGCTGACGAACAACAGGCTCGAGCCTGCCTCGCGGCATTCGGCGAACAACAGACGAATGAAGTTTTCCCGGGCGTCGTAATCCAGTGCCGAGGTCGGTTCATCGGCGATCACCAGTTCCGGTTGACCGATCAAGGCTCGGGCCGCAGCGACCCGTTGCTGTTGGCCGATCGACAGCGAGTCGGCGCGGCGGCCGAGGATGCTTTCGTCTTTCAGACCCAGGTGCGCGAGCAACGTGGCAGCGGCTTGATCGACACTGCCGTGACGTTGCTTCGCCCGCTGTGCACGCAGCTTGGAGAAGTGGCAGGGCAGTTCGACGTTCTCGCGCACCGAGAGAAACGGCAGCAGGTTGAACTGCTGGAAGATGTAGCCGGTGTGGTCGACGCGAAACGTATCGCGGGCGCCGGCGGAGAGCTCGGTCAGCTCCTGGCCGAGCAGACGAATGCTGCCGCGACCGGGCTTTTGCACGCCACCGAGCAGGCCGAGCAGGGTGGTCTTGCCGCTGCCGCTGGGGCCTTTGAGGAACAGGGTTTGACCGGCTTCCAGACGAAACGCCGGAATGTCCAGCAATGGCGGGTGACCGGGCCAGTTGAAGCCCAGGTCGGAGAGTTCG
>NZ_QAIU01000215.1:0-442 GCF_003061205.1 Pseudomonas sp. HMWF006 | reverse complement strand
GTGAACGCATAACCCCTGTGGGAGCGAGCTTGCTCGCGAAAGCGGTAGATCAGTCAATCCAGAGGCGCCTGACGAATCGCATTCGCGAGCAAGCTCGCTCCCACAAGGGTGTTTCGGTGAGGCTTAGAATTTCAGCGCGGCAGCCTTTGCGGTCACTTCCGTGCCCTGCTGGCCGCTGGCGCTGATCAGTTGTACCTGAATTTTCTGGGTGGCCGGGAAGGTATTGAAAATGTTCGCCAGGTCCAGGGTCTTCAGTGCCCCCGGCGTGGCGCAGCTGAACTGATAGTGCGCGTGGATTTCGCTGTGGTCGTGATGATGTTCATGCCCGTCCTTGTCCGCTTCATCGTCGTCGTGATCGTCGGCATCCGGCTTGTCGCCGAACAGCGGGCTTTCCAGTTCCTGACTGACGACTTTGCAACCGGCAGCGGCGGGCAGGTTGAAC
>NZ_QAIU01000214.1:0-9607 GCF_003061205.1 Pseudomonas sp. HMWF006 | reverse complement strand
ATGCCACCGCTCGGGTCAACTCCGGTCTGGACGAAATGGCCGGCTCGGTCAGCCATATCAACAGCCTCAGCACCCAGATCGCCACGGCCGCCGAACAGCAAAGTGCGGTCACCGAAGAGATCAACCGCAGCATGGCGCAGATCCGCCACATGGTCGAAGAGCTGGTACAGAGCGGCCACGCCAGCGAACTCAACACCCGTCAGTTGCTGGAAGCCAACAGCCGCGTCAGCGCCATCATGGGCCGTTTCAAGGTCCGTTGATTGCTGCACGCCTTTAGGAGTTGTCTGTCAGTCAGATGCCCGCTGTGGGATCGGGCTTGCTCGCGACAGCAATCGTTCAGTCGCTGTTTCAGTGTCTGAGCGAGCGCATTTGCGAGCAGGCCCACACCTCTCCGGATCCGGCCACCTGACAACTTTGTCATCTTGCGCTCAGCAACCTGTCAGCCGTGATCCGCGATCATCCTCCCCGTGTGCCTCGCAACAACTGGAAACATTGCGTTGATGCCAGGCGATAAAAAACGGTCAAAATGCATTCTTTTTGACTGCCACCGCGAAGCGAGAGCCCTGTCATGCGAACCCACCTGCGTCTGCTCGCCCTGAGCGCCCTGTTCCTCTCCTCCCTGGCTCAGGCCGCCGACCTGATTCCGATCGAAGTCCATCGCGACGCCAATTGCGGGTGCTGCAAGAAGTGGATCAGCCACCTCGAAGCCAATGGCTTCAAAGTCGACGATCACGTCGAAGCGGACATGAGCAGTTTCAAGCAACAACATGGCGTGCCACCGCGCCTGGCCTCCTGCCACACCGCAATCATCAACGGCAAATTCGTCGAAGGCCATGTGCCGGCCGAGCAAGTGCTGGCCCTGACCCGGCGTGATGATCTGCTCGGCGTTGCCGCACCGGGCATGCCGATGGGCTCGCCGGGCATGGAAATGGATGGCATGAGCGATGCCTACCAAGTGATCGGTCTGAAGAAGGACGGCGCTGACGTGGTGGTGGCGGACTACCCGGCCCATTGATGAGCGCTGCGTACTTCGGGCTGTTCCTTGCCGCATTCGGCGCGGCGACGTTGCTGCCGTTACAGTCCGAGGCGGCGCTGGTCGGGTTGATTGTCAGCGAGCGTTACTGGCTATGGGGTTTGCTCGCCGTGGCGACGCTGGGCAATGTGCTGGGGTCGCTGGTGAACTGGTGGCTGGGGCGTGGCATCGAACGATTTCAGGGGCGGCGCTGGTTTCCGGTCAGCCCCGAGCACATGACCAGGGCGCGCAAGCACTATGAGCGATACGGTCATTGGTCGTTACTGCTCAGCTGGTTGCCGATCATCGGCGACCCGCTGACCCTGATTGCCGGCGTGATGCGCGAACCGCTCGGGCGTTTCCTGCTCATTGTCACCCTGGCCAAAGGTGCGCGTTATGCGGTGCTGGCCTTGCTGACCCTGGGCTGGCTCGGGTGAACCATCGAGCGCGGCCATTGCCTGTGTTTAACGTCGCCCTAATCCCGCCGTTCCAGCATCGGCCGATTTTCATGGAGTTTGCCCTTATGTCCGTCACGCTTTCCCGCTGGCTGCCCGGCCTGTTCCTCTGCGCCGCGATGCCTTTGCTCGCGCACGCCGCCCCTGAGGCCGCGCCCGTCGAAGACCCGGCCTACGGCCCGGAGCTGCAAGGCTTCGAATACCCTTACACGCTTAAACACTTCGCCTTCCAGTCCCAAGGCAAATCCCTGCAAATGGGGTACATGGACGTCGCCGCCCACGGCAAGGCCAATGGTCGCACCGTGGTGCTGATGCACGGCAAGAACTTCTGCGCCGCCACCTGGGACAGTTCGATCAAGGCCTTGAGCGAGGCCGGTTATCGGGTCATCGCCCCGGACCAGATCGGCTTCTGCACCTCCAGCAAACCGGACCACTATCAATACAGCTTCCAGCAACTGGCAACCAACACCCAGCAGTTGCTCAAAGCCTTGGGCATCCAGAAAGCCACCCTGCTCGGCCACTCCACCGGCGGCATGCTTGCCACCCGTTATGCCTTGTTGTTCCCTGAGCAGGTCGAGCAACTGGCGCTGGTCAATCCGATCGGCCTGGAAGACTGGAAAGCCCTCGGCGTGCCTTATCGCACCGTGGATCAGTGGTATCAGCGCGAACTGAAGGTCAGCGCCCAGGGCATCCGTGAATACGAGCGCACGACATATTACGATGGCCGCTGGAAACCCGAGTTCGACCGCTGGGTGGATATGCTCGCCGGCCTGAGCAAAGGCCCGGGCAAGACGCAAGTCGCCTGGAACTCAGCGCTGATCTACGACATGATTTTCACCCAGCCGGTGTATTACGAATTCAAGGACTTGAAGATGCCGACCCTGTTGCTGATCGGCACCTCGGATACCACGGCCATCGGCAAGGACCTTGCGTCACCGGAGGTCAAAGCGAAGATCGGTCACTATGACGTGCTCGGCAAACACGTGGCCCGACTGATTCCGCAGTCGACCCTGGTGGAATTTCCCGGCATGGGCCATGCGCCACAAATGGAAGAGCCGGCGCAATTCCACAAAGCCCTGCTCGGCTGGCTGAATACAACCAATCCCGTTCGTTGATGAGGTAAGGCTGATGGCGGTGCAGATTGCAGTGATCGATGACTGGCAGGACGTCGCCCGCGACGTCGTTGACTGGTCGGTACTCGAAAGCGTGGGTGAGGTGACGTTCGAGCATGACTACCCGGCGGACAATGCCACACTCGCCGAGCGTCTGGGCAAGTACCAAGTGATCTGCGTGATGCGCGAGCGGACGCGCTTCGACGAAGACCTGCTCGACCGTCTGCCCCACCTCGAACTGCTGGTGACCGGTGGTATGCGCAATGCCGCGCTGGACATGCCGGCGGCGGCCAAACGGGGAATCCGCGTCTGCGGCACCGACAGCTACAAACATGCGGCGCCGGAACTGACCTGGGCCTTGATCATGGCCGCCACACGCAATCTGCTGAAGGAAGCCAATTCCCTGCGCGCCGGCCACTGGCAGCAGGGTCTGGGTGGCGACCTGCACGGCAAGACCCTCGGTATTCTTGGCCTGGGCAGCATCGGCCAACGCGTGGCGCAATTTGGCCAGGTGTTTGGCATGCGGGTAATCGCGTGGAGCGAGAACCTTACAGCTGAGCGCGCACAGCAGGCCGGCGTAACGTATGTGAGCAAGCAGGCACTGTTCGAGCAGGCCGACGTGTTGTCGGTGCATCTGGTGCTCAGTGAACGCAGTCGCGGGCTGGTCGATGCCCAGGCGCTGGACTGGATGAAGCCGACGGCGCTGCTGGTCAATACCGCGCGCGGGCCGATCGTCGATGAAGCGGCACTGATCAAGGCGCTGCAAAAACAACGCATCGCCGGGGCGGCGCTGGACGTGTTCGATGAGGAGCCACTGCCGGCCCTGCACCCGTTTCGCACACTGGACAATGTGCTGGCGACGCCCCATGTGGGTTATGTCAGTCGGCAAAACTATGAACAGTTCTTTTCGCAGATGATCGAGGACATCCAAGCGTGGGCGGCGGGCAAGCCGATTCGCCTGTTGAACTGAGTCAATCTGTTGGTCCTGTTGTGAGCTGGCCATCGCCATCACAAGCAGGCGCTCTCCTACATTTGAAATACCTTTTCTTGTAGGGACGAGCCTGCTCGCGATGGGGCCAGAACAACCACCCCATCAACAAAATGCACGCACCACAACAGTGCGCCCGCCTTTCCCGCTAGCACACAATCGTGACCACCCAGTCACCGTTTTGGCTCTTGCCTGCAAAAAAAACTGCACTTCGTCGGTGCGTTTGCCCCCTTAAACGAGGGTTACCGTTCGCGGCAAACCGATTGTCGAACAATTTACCCATTTGCTCTGGCCCGCTCTAGGATCTGGCCTAGACTGGTTTTCGCGGGGCCAGACCGGCCGGTCACATCACAGCAAAATAATCGAAACTTTTGCTGAAGGCGGCAGGTCATCTGAAAGGCAGGGCGAACACGGCTGGTTCATTCCTTGCAATGGCCTCGTCACCCATTCTGCTTGCGCGTGTTGGGTAGCTTTGCTCACCGATGCGTGGCGCGTTTGCGCCCAGCCACAGGACGTGGTCATGGACATCACTTGTTCAAGACAAGAATCAGATCAACAAGACGGGAGAGTCATATGATCAGTGCGGCATTGGATATTCAGGGAGAGCGTGCTCAGTCAATTGGTGAAGCGAGCACTGTCAGCGTTCCCGGCAGCCGATCGATCAACGTCCCCGGCACCAAGACACTGACTCCGTTAGCGAGCCAGAATCCCAACAAGAAGAAAGTGTTGTTCGTAACCTCGGAAATCGCCGACCTGGTGAAAACCGGCGGCCTGGGTGACGTCTCTGCCGCCCTGCCCCGCGCCATGGCGCACCTGCACGACGTGCGCGTGCTGATCCCCGGTTACCCGCAAGTGATGCACAGTGAAAACCCGATCCACATCATCGGCGAACTAGGCGGGCATGCCGCGCTGCCCCCGTGCAAGATCGGCCGCATGGACATGCCTGACGGGCTGGTGATTTACGTTCTGATCTGCCCCGAACTCTACGAGCGCGAAGGCTCGCCGTACGGAGCCAATAACGGTCGCGACTGGCCGGACAACCACATTCGCTTCGCCCGTCTGGGTCTGGCCGCTGCCGACATCGCTGCCAACCTCGCACAAATCCACTGGTGCCCGGATCTGGTGCACGCCCATGACTGGCCCGCCGGTCTGGCGCCTGCTTATATGCACTGGCGCGGGCAGCGCACGCCGACGCTGTTCACCATTCACAACCTCGCGTATCAAGGCGTGACCAGCCTCGGATCCTGCCCGGAACTCGGTATCCCCACCCATGCCCTGCAACAGGAAGGCATGGAGTTTTACGGCAAGATGTCGTTTCTCAAGGCCGGCATGGCGTATTCGAGCCACATCACCACGGTCAGCGCCACCTATGCGCAGGAAATCACCACCCCGGACTTCGGCTGCGGCCTCGACGGCTTCCTCGCCGCCAAGACCCAGCAAGGTTTGCTCAGCGGCATCCCCAATGGCATTGACGAGAGCTGGGATGCGGCCACCGATCCGCACCTGTTCGCGCCGTTCGCCATCGGCGACTGGGAAGGCAAGGCTGTCAACGCCGCGCATGTGCGTGCGCTGTTCGGCCTGAACGACTCCACCGGCCCGCTGTTCGCCGTGGTCTCGCGTCTGGTCTATCAGAAAGGTCTGGACCTGACCGAAGCGGTGTCCGAATACATCGTCCAGCAAGGTGGCCAGATCGCCATCATCGGCCGTGGCGAACCGGAAGAAGAGCAAGCCATGCGCGAACTGGCGCTGCGTTTCCCCGGCCAGATCGGCGTGCGTATCGGCTTCAATGAAACCGACGCCCGTCGCATGTTTGCCGGCAGCGATTTCCTGCTGATGCCTTCGCGGTACGAGCCCTGCGGCCTGAGCCAGATGTATGCGCAGCGCTTCGGCTCACTGCCGGTGGCGCGCAATACCGGTGGCCTGGCCGACACCATTGAAAACGGCGTGACCGGTTTCCTTTTCGACGAGTCCACCGCCGACAGCTATCGCGAAGCCCTGAGCCGCGCCTTCAAGGTGTTTGCCTTCCCGGAGCTGCTCAATGCCATGCGTTGCCGGGCCATGGCCGCACCGTTCAACTGGTGCAAGGCGGTTGAACCCTACGCCGAACTGTATGAGCAACTGGTCGCCAAGGCGCTGGGTAAAGCCCACCATAAGTAAAAGGAAGCGTTGACAATGCCGTTACGGTCCCCTGAAACCTGGCCCCACGGCGCGATCATGCAGGATGCCGAACACACGCAATTTGCGCTGTGGGCCCCGGATGCTTTTTACGTCAGTGTCGAACTGGACAACGGACAATCCCTGCCGATGCTGCCACAGGCAGACGGCTGGTTCGTGATCAAGGCCCGTTGTCCGGCGGGCACCCGATACCGCTACAACATTGATGGCGAACTGGAGGTGCCCGACCCGGCCTCCAGGGCGCAGGATGGCGATATTCACCGCCACAGTGTGGTGGTCGACCCGCTCGCGTACGCATGGCGACACGGTGACTGGCAGGGTCGGCCGTGGAGTGAAGCGGTGATTTACGAGTTGCACGTCGGTGCGCTGGGTGGCTTTGCCGAAGTCGAGCAGCATCTGGCTCGCCTCGCCGCCCTGGGCATCACCGCCATCGAACTGATGCCGCTGGCGCAGTTTCCCGGTGATCGCAACTGGGGTTACGACGGGGTTCTGCCCTACGCGCCGCAAGCCTCCTACGGCACTCCGGAACAACTCAAGCATTTGATCGACAGCGCCCACGGCCACGGTCTGGCGGTGATTCTTGATGTGGTCTACAACCACTTCGGCCCCGATGGCAATTACCTGCACCGCTACGCCAAGGGCTTCTTCCGCGAGGACAAGCACACCCCGTGGGGGGCGGCGATCGACTTTCGACGCAACGAAGTGCGCGACTTCTTTATCGAAAACGCGCTGATGTGGCTCCTCGAATACCGTTTCGACGGCTTGCGCCTGGATGCCGTGCATGCCATCGAAGACCCGGATTTTCTCAGTGAGATGGCCCGGAGTATCCGCCAACAGATCGACCCGACGCGGCATGTCTGGCTGACCGTGGAAAACGAGCTCAACCAGTCCAGCCTGCTCGAATACGACTACGACGCACAATGGAACGACGACGGCCATAACGCCCTGCACGTGCTACTGACCGGCGAGATCGACGCGTATTACGCCGACTACGCGCTGCAACCCACCGAGCAACTGGCCCGCTGCCTGAGTCAGGGCTTTGTCTTTCAGGGCCACATCACCCGTCACGGCGAACCCCGAGGCGAGCCCAGCGAACACCTGCCCTCCACGGCGTTCGTGTTGTTCCTGCAGAACCACGACCAGATCGGCAACCGCGCCTTTGGCGAGCGTCTGCATCAACTGGCCGATCCGCGTGCGGTACAAGCCGCCACCGTGCTGTTGCTGCTGTCACCGATGATTCCGCTGATGTTTATGGGCGACGAGTTTGCCGCCGAGCAACCGTTCCTGTTTTTCACCAGCCATCACGGTGAGCTGGCAGATCTGGTGCGCGAGGGCCGGCGCAATGAGTTCGCCGCCTTCAGCGCGTTTACCGATCCCCATCAGCGTGAACGGATCCCCGACCCCAACGCCGAACAGACCTTCCACGCGTCGCAGCCACGGCTGATCGGCAGTGGCACCGCACTGCAACAGCAAACCCTGGCGCTGTACCGCCAACTGCTGCAATTGCGCCATCAATACATCATCCCGAACCTGTCCGGCACCCAGGCGCTTGGCGCGCACATACTCGGTCACGCAGCGGTCAGTGCGCGCTGGCGCCTGGGCAATGGCAGCGAGCTACGAATTGACCTGAACCTCAGCGATACGCCAGTGGTCAACCCTGCACAGAGCGACACCGTGTGGCTGTTTCAGCAACCACCCGCCGTCGCCCTGTCGGATCCGGGCCTGTTGCCCGCGTATTGCGCGCTTGTCAGCCTCACGGCCGCAACCCCTTTGCAACCTCTGGATGGAGAGCGCCTATGAGCGATGCGCAACTGGAAATTCTGGCCAGCCGGGCCGGCCTCGCCGTCGACTGGATCGATGCCAACGGACGCCCGCAAAAAGTCGCCCCGGCGGTGCTGCGCAATGTCCTGATCGGCCTGGGCCACCCGGCCAGCACCGCGCAGGAAATCGACGCCAGCCTGCTGGAGCTGCAACAAGTGCAGCAAGACCGCCATCTGCCGCCGCTGCTGACCAGCGACGTCGGTGTCGGGCTTGATCTGGCGCGCTATTTCGCGCCGCACACCCCGTGTGAAATTCACCTCGAGGACGGTTCCCGACTGACCCTCAAACTCGATGGCGAAGCGATTTTGCCCGGGCTGATTCCGGTCGGTTATCAGCGAGTGCACATCGACGATCAATTCTTCACCCTGGCGGTGGCGCCGGAGCGCTGCTACAGCGTCGGCGATGCGCTGGGAAACCCGATCCCCCGTGCCTGGGGCCTGAGCGTGCAGCTGTATTCGCTACGCCGACCCGGCGATGGCGGCTTCGGCGACACCCAGGCCCTGGAAGAGCTGGCGCGGGTGGCCGGCGAACGCGGTGCCGACGCCCTGGCGATCAGTCCGCTGCATGCGATGTTCAGCGCCGACACTGGCCGCTACAGTCCCTATTCGCCGTCCAGTCGCTTGTTCCTCAATTCGCTGTATGCCGCACCGGGGGCGATTCTCGGCGAACGGGCGCTGCGCGATGCGATTGACGCTGCAGGTCTGGCGGAGCAGTTCGCGCACCTCGAAGACCTGAAACTGATCGACTGGCCGAGCGCCGCCGAGGCCAAGCATAAGCTGCTGCAAGCGTTGTACGACGGTTTCGTCGCCGGTGATCACCCGTTGCACCCGGACTTCGCCAGCTTCCGTCATGCCGGTGGCGAAGCGCTGGAAAACCACTGCCGCTTCGAAGCCATTCAGGAAATGCGCGCCGCCCGTGGTGAAAGCCTCGACTGGCGGCAATGGCCCGAGCACTGGCACGACCCGCGCGGCGCCGCGCTGGAAGCGTTTGCCGAAGAATTCGCCGAGCGCATCGGCTACTTCGCGTTCTGCCAATGGCTGATCCACCGCTGCCTCGAACGCGCCCAAACCGCAGCGCGCAGTGCTGGCATGAGCATCGGCCTGATTGCCGATCTGGCGGTCGGTGCCGACGGCGCCGGCAGTCAGGCCTGGAGCTTTCAGGATGAACTGCTCGCCTCGCTCACCGTGGGCGCGCCGCCAGACATTCTCAACCGCTCCGGACAGGGCTGGGGGATTTCCGCGTTCTCGCCCGAAGGGCTGATCCGCAACGGTTTCCGTGCGTTCATCGACATGCTGCGGGCCAATTTCGCCCACGCCGGCGGCCTGCGCATCGACCATGTGATGGGCCTGCAACGCCTGTGGGTGATCCCCAACGGCGCAGCGCCTGCCGACGGCGCCTACCTGTATTACCCGGTGGACGATCTGCTGCGCCTGCTGAGCCTCGAATCCCATCGCCATCAGGCCATCGTCCTCGGCGAAGACCTCGGCACCGTGCCCGACGGTCTGCGCGAAAAGCTCAGCGCACGCTCGATGCTCGGCATGCGTGTGTTGCTGTTCGAACAGGACAACACCTACTTCAAACCGATTCTCGACTGGCCGGACAATGCGCTGGCCACCACCAGCACCCACGACCTGCCGACGCTCAATGGCTGGTGGCATGGCCGCGACATCGACTGGAACGCACGGCTGGGTTTCGTCGATGCCAACGGCGAAATCGAATGGCGTCATCACCGCCAGCGCGAGCGTGAAGGTTTGCGCAATGCGTTGAGCCAGGACCCGCAGAACTTCCGCGAGGAATCCCACGAAGCCGATCAAGTGGTCGATGCCAGCGTGCGCTTCCTCGGCCACACCCGCGCGCCCCTGGTGTTGTTGCCCCTCGAAGATGCACTGGGCATCAATGAACAGGCCAACCTGCCGGGGACGATCGACACCCACCCGAACTGGGCGCGGCGTCTGCCCGCCACCAGCGAAGCGTTACTTGACGCTGCCGACGCCGCACGACGCCTGGAATTGCTGGCCTGCGCGCGTCTCCAGGCTGCCGAGCG
>NZ_QAIU01000213.1:9476-15171 GCF_003061205.1 Pseudomonas sp. HMWF006 | reverse complement strand
GGCGTTCTTCAGCGGTAAGGCGCTGCGGGTCGTCAGTTGATAAACTGCGGCACTTTTTTTTTGAGGAGCAGTTATGGATCCGCGCAGTGAAGTACTGCTTCGTCAGGCCGAGTTATTCCAGGGTTCGCTGTTGCTCGCCGGTTTGCCCGCCGACGATTTGCTCGGGCGCCTGCCCGATGCGTTTGGCTGGTGCTGGCACGCGGGCGATCAAGCCGCACTCGACGCGCGTTTCGAGGGGCGCAGCCATTTTGGCGTGGAGATTCCTCAGCGTGAGTTCGACAGCGCCGTGGTGTTTTTGCCCAAGTCCAAAGACCTGACCGATTACATCCTCAACGCCGTGGCCTCGCGTCTGGCCGGGCGCGAGGTGTTTCTGGTTGGCGAAAAACGCAGTGGCATCGAGGGTGCGTCCAAGCAACTCAACCCGTTTGGCAAGCCGCGCAAACTCGACAGCGCGCGACACTGCCAACTGTGGCAAGTCACCGTGGCCAACGCGCCTGAAGCCAAATCCCTGGAAAGCCTGGCCCAGACTTACGAGCTGCCACTGGCCGAAGGCCCGTTGAAAGTCATCAGCCTGCCGGGGGTGTTCAGCCACGGCCGACTGGATCGCGGCAGCGCCTTGCTGCTGGAACACCTGGACAAACTGCCGAGCGGACATCTGCTCGATTTCGGTTGTGGTGCCGGTGTACTGGGCGCGGCGGTCAAGCGTCGTTACCCACACAATCAGGTCACGCTGCTGGATGTCGATGCCTTCGCCGCCGCAAGCAGTCGCCTCACCTTGGCGGCCAATGGTCTGGAAGCCGAGGTGATCACTGGCGACGGCATCGACGCTGCGCCGATGGGTTTGAACGCGATCCTGAGCAATCCGCCGTTCCATGTCGGCGTGCACACCGATTATTTCGCCACGGAGAACTTGCTGCGAAAAGCGGCGAAACATCTGAAAAACGGTGGCGAACTGCGGCTTGTTGCGAACAGCTTCCTGAAGTATCAGCCACTGATCGAAGAGCATCTGGGCGTGTGTGCGATCAAGGCCGAAGGCAATGGTTTCCGGATTTACCGGGCCAAGCGCGGCTGAAACTTCTTTTCAAAAAGAGGCTTGCTCTATCGGATTTGCCTAGGCAGAATCCGCTCCGTCCTAGGGGAGTAGTCTCCCACGAGCGCCAAGCTCGTCCGGCATGCGTCAACATACTTGATCCTCAGATCATGGCGCATGCGACCCAAGCGACCGCACCAGACGGTTCGCAGGGTTTGACAAGACCTATGACACGCACACCTTACCCGGGGCGGGAAGGCTGTACGTGTCATAGCCGTGTCGACCCGCCCCTTAGGAAATCCTGATGCTGGACTCATTACTCGTTCCCACCGCAATCGTTGCCTTGGCCGAAATCGGCGACAAGACGCAACTGCTCGCACTGATTCTCGCCGCTCGCTTTCGCAAACCCTGGCCGATCATTGCCGGTATTGTCGCCGCGACTCTGGCTAACCACGCGGCAGCCGGTGCGGTAGGCGCCTGGTTTGGCAGCTTCTTCTCGAATGCGACGCTGCACTGGATTCTCGCCGCAAGCTTTACGGCCACTGCGCTGTGGACGCTGGTTCCGGACAAAATGGATGACGATGAAACCAGCACCGCACGCAAGTTCGGGCCGTTTCTGACCACGCTGATTGCGTTTTTCCTCGCCGAAATGGGCGACAAGACTCAGGTCGCGACGGTGATGCTCGCCGCGCAATATCCGGAACTGTGGCTGGTGATTATCGGTACTACGGCGGGCATGTTGATTGCCAACGTGCCAGTGGTATTGGCGGGTAACTTTGCCGCGGACAAATTGCCGCTGACCTTGATCCGTCGCCTCGCGGCCTCGGCATTCATGATTCTGGCAATCGTGGCGGTGTACAAGGCGATGCAGAGCAGTGGCTGGGTTTAAAGCAGCTGCAAGCTTCAGGCAACGAGCTGCAAGCCAAGCGAGTCTGCGTTGACTTGCAGCTTGCAGCTTACTGCTTGCTACTGTTGTAAAGCGGCATGACCTTCGGAATCGCCGCCTGCAACGAGGCGATCCGGCTGGACGACGCCGGGTGCGTGCTCATGAACTCCGGCGGTGCGCCTTCCGAGGCCTTGCTCATCTTGTTCCACAGGGTGATCGCCGCGTTCGGGTTGTACCCGGCGCGGGCGGCCAGCTCGAGACCGATCAGGTCGGCTTCGTTTTCGTTGGCGCGGCTGTTGGGCAGGGTCATGCCGTAGTTGGCCACGGTGTCGGCCAGCGCCAGGCTGTCCTGACCAAGACCGAGCAGTGCACCCGCGCCTTGCTTGGCCATTTCAATGCCATAGGCCTTGGACATCGCTTCACGACCGTGCTCGCGCAAGGCGTGGGCGATTTCATGGCCCATGACCGCAGCGATTTCATCGTCGGTCAGTTTCAGGCTGTCGATCAGCCCGGTGTAGAAAATGATCTTGCCGCCCGGCCCACAGTTGGCGTTGAGCTCATCGCTCTTGATCAGATTGACTTCCCACTGCCACTGCGCCGCATCCGGACGGAAGTTCGGCGCCTGGGCGATCAGGCGGTTGGCAATCGCCTGCACCCGTTTGGCCTCCGGGCTGGTCTTGTCGAGCACACCTTTGCTGGACGCCTCGCCGACGGTCTTCTGATACGACTGGGCATACATCTGGTCGACCTCTTGCGAGGACAGCATGCTGAACATGTACTGCTTGCGCTCCACACCCACGGCGCCGCCGCTGGTGGTGTTGACCGACTGACAACCGGCCAGCAACAGCGCTGCGCTCAGTGCACTTACAACCAATGTCTTGTTCATTCAAAAGCTCCCTGAAAACCTGCCGCGTATCCTAGGCGGGTAATTGTATCGACGCCAGATACAACGGACGTGTTGCAGCGACTTTCAGATGTTTCCCACCAGCGCTGTCGTAAAAAATTCACAGCGACCGCCAAGTCCCGTGCAACTGCGTCGCGCACTGATCCATTTGCGACATCGGCTTTCAATTGCACCTGCTCGCACTCATGGCCCAATGCCGGCTGCCGATACAACAGCGCAGACGTCCTCTTGCGTGCGGAGCTCCCATGAAGTTCAAGTCGATCCAGTTTTCCGTCGCCGCCCTGGCCGGCGCCATCGTGCTCAGCGTGGTCGTTGCGCTGGTGCTGTATGCGCTGTTCTCCGGCGCCCGCACGCAAGAGATGGTGCAACAGCGCACCCAGACCCAGTTCGAGCAGGTCATCGAACAGCGCCTGACCTCGCTGGCGCAGACTCAGGTCAGCCAGATCCAGCGTGAACTCGAAGCGCCACTGTTGATTGCCGGCGGCCTGGTGCGGGTCAACGCCCTGCTCGGCACACCAGGTGCCGACGGCCAGCCACGTCTGACCGTCAGCCGCGAACAACTGATCAGCCTGATCAAAGAGAACGTTGAAAAGAACCCGAAAATTCTCGGCACCTACATCGGCTGGGAAAAAAACGCCCTCGACCACAATGACGCGGCCTATGTCGGCACCAGCGTGGTAGGGATCGACGCGGCCAACGGACGTTTCCTGCCGTGGTGGTTCCGCAACGATGACGGCACCCTCGGCCTGGACAAACTGGTGGACGTCGACGACCAGAAAACCCTGTCCACCGGCGTGCGCGCCAGCGAGTACTACCTGTGCTCGAAAGAAACCAAGAAATCCTGCGTGATCGATCCGGCGCCGTACAAAGTCGGCGACAAGATCGTCATGCTCGCCTCCTTTATTGAACCGATCATGCTCAACGGCGCGTTCCAGGGCATCGTTGGCGCTGACCTGTCGGTGAACTTCATCCAGGAAATGCTTCTGGGCGCCAACCAGAAACTCTACAGTGGCGCCGGACAAATGGCCCTGATCGGCGGCAATGGCCGGATCGTTGCCTACACCAAGGACCCAAGCAAATTCGGTGAGAAGGTCAGCGACATTCTCGACGCCGAACAGATCGCCAGCATGGCCAGTCTCAAGCGCGGCGAAGTCACCTATTCGGTGAACAAGGACAAGGGCCGCATCGAACTGTACCTGCCCTTCGGCATCGGCCAGACCGACGCACGCTGGACATTGATGCTGCAATTACCGCTCAACGCGGTGATGGCCGACCTGCAAAAACTGCAGGGCGATCTGGAGGCCCAGCGCAAATCCGACACCTTCGGCATGGCCATGGTCGGCCTGATCATCGCCGGCCTCGGCCTGCTGGTGATCTGGCTGGTCGGCCACGGCATCGCCCGACCGCTGAAACAAATGGTTGCGATGCTCAATGACATCGCCCAGGGCGAAGGCGATCTGACCCGACGTTTGACCAGCGATCGCAGCGATGAACTGGGTTCGATCGCCAAGGGCTTCAACACCTTCCTCGCCAAGTTGCAGGCGATGATCACCCAAGTGGTGACGTCAGTGCAGAGCGTCAGCGATTCCTCGGAACACACGGCTGATATCGCGATTCGCACCAACATCGGCATCCAGAAACAAATGGCCGAGATCGATCAGGTCGCCACGGCGGTGCAGGAAATGACCGCCACCGCGCAAGACGTCGCGCGCAATGCCACTCAGGCCGCACAAGCCGCCAGTCATGCGGATCAGGCAGCCAGTCAGGGCATGCAGATCGTGCGCGACACATCCAATTCGATCGGCGTACTGGCGCTGGAAATCGGTAAAGCGGTGGACGTGGTGCAGACCCTGGCCAAGGACAGCGAGAACATCAATGCGATCCTCACCGCGATTCGCGGGATTGCCGAACAGACCAACCTGTTGGCCCTGAACGCGGCGATCGAAGCGGCGCGTGCCGGCGAGCAGGGTCGTGGTTTTGCCGTGGTGGCGGACGAGGTGCGCAATCTGGCGCAGAAGACCCAGAAAGCCACCGAAGAAATCCAGACCATGATCCAGCAATTGCAACAGGGCACCCGCGATGTGGTGCGGGTCATGGAAGACAGCCAGAACCGCACCGACGAAAGTGTGCAACACGCGGCGAAAGCCGCCGAGGCGCTGGAGACGATTACCCAGGCGGTGTCGGTGATCAACGACATGAACACGCAGATTGCCAGCGCGGCGGAAGAACAGAGCGCGGTGGCCGATGACATCAACCGTAACGTGATCAATATCGGTCAGGTGGCGAATGAAGTGGCGGGGGGTGCGGATGAGTCGAGTTCAGCGAGCGCGGATTTAACCAAACTGGCGGAGCAGCAGCGGCGGTTGATCAATCAGTTCAAGGTCTGAAAAGCCAAAAGGCCCTCACCCTGACCCTCTCCCAAAGGGAGAGGGGACTGACCGAGTTGTCTACCGTCATACATCGACCTGAAAAATCGTGGCGATTATGGATTCGGTGAAAAACCTTCCAGTCGGTGTATTCCGTCAATATCCCCCAATCAGTCCCCTCTCCCTCCGGGAGAGGGTTAGGGTGAGGGGCTTTTGATCTGCAGGCTTCAGCCCGGGGTCAGACACTCCGGTCCGTTGAGCTTGGGATCATTGATCAGATTCGCCAGCACCCGCTCGCGCAACGCCGCCGGTTCGCTGGCCAGCAACCCTTGCAACACATGCAAAGGCGTCTCGGGATCGAGCCACGCCGCCTGCCCGGCCTCATCGAGAATCAACGGCCGGCGCTGACTCGAGGCCGGCTGCGTAATCACGGCCGTGCTCAACCAGACCTGCTCCTGCACCGGATAGGCCTCCCAGATCGCCGCGAAAAACAGTGACGAGCCCTCCCC